>CAVFER010000001.1:0-3054 GCA_963621525.1 bacterium
TTATGTTACAATTCCATAAACTATATTTATTACCAATCGTACTGCCACCCATTTCATTCTTACACTGCCTGTGATCAGTCTGTGTTATATTCTTAGCGGTCCTTACTGCATTTAGGCGTATCGCTCCAAGCAAAAGCAATGTGCCAGAAGCAGCTAACTCTGGCATTTCGTTGAAACATTGTTCTTTTTTGCATACAATACATAAAATGCATCTAATATTTAACGAAGTTTGCCCGACAAATCTCAAAATATTTTAGGATGTTTGGGAAATATTTTTTTACATTTCTTCGGAAAGGATGATATATTATGAAACTTCTTCTTACTGCATTCGATCCATTTGACACAGATCTCATCAATCCGGCATTAGAGGCTGTAAAACTGGTTTCCGATACAGTTGGATCGGTTCAGATAGTAAAGCTGGAAGTGCCTACTGTTTTCGGTAAATCCATTGATAAAGTAGCAAAAGCCATCGAAACAGAAAGACCGGATGCCGTTCTGTGTATCGGTCAGGCTGGAGGCCGCTTTGACCTGACACCAGAGCGTGTTGCCATCAACTTAGATGACGCCCGCATCAAGGACAATGAAGGCAACCAGCCTATTGACGTACCCATCTTTGAAGACGGTGCCCCTGCTTATTTTGCTACTCTTCCTATTAAAGCTATGGTACAGAGTATCCGAAACGCCGGACTTCCTGCCAGCGTTTCCAACACTGCCGGAACCTTCGTATGCAACCATCTGATGTACGGCGTTCTCTACACTCTGGCAAAAAACTATCCGGGAGTCCGTGGCGGCTTTATGCACGTTCCATTTATCCCAATCCAGGTAGTAAACCGCCCGGCTTCCCCGTCCATGAATTTACAGGATATTGCAAAAGGTATTGAGGCGGCTATTACTGCTATTGGTGAAAATGACAGCGATATCGTGGCTGTGGAAGGCGCTACACACTAAACAGAATATACCTGCAAAATCTACCGGCGGCAGTTTCTTTGCAGAGATACATTACAACACAATAGCTGCAGAACAGCAAAAGCTCCCCGCCCAGATGATTGGTTGGGGAACTTTTTTGCTGTCCTTTTCTATTATTTATCCAGGTCAATATCCATACTGCCGGAACGGAAGCCTTCCAGATCCATGGTAATATACACAAAACCAAGATCCTTTAATGTCTTTACAATCTCATCTCCATGCTCTAACAGCTTTCCAAAAGAGGTCTTATCTGCTTCAATGCGAACCACATTTCCATGAAGGCGCAGACGCACATTTCCCCCTAACAGCTCTCTTAAATAGCCTTCGCCAACTTCAATCTGCTTCATCACATCATAGTCGATTGGTGTGTTATAAGGCAGTCTGGTTGCCATGCATGGGGTTGAAGGGCGGGACGCTACGGAAATACCCAACTCTTTTGCCATGGCCTTTACCTCTGCCTTGGTAATGTGCAGCTGCGCCAATGGACTGACGATACCCAGTTCTTTTAATGCCTGAATGCCCGGGCGGTATACATGGTGGTCATCCTCATTGGTTCCGTCCATAACAGTCTCAGCGCCAAGGCTTTTTGCCATTTCCTTCAAATTTACAAACAGATGCTTTTTGCACAGATAGCACCGGTTCACCGGATTCATGCGGATAGCTTCCTGCTCCAGTTCATTGACATGAATCACTTTGTGAACACCGCCAAGTTCAGCTGCCACCCGGTTTGCGATCTCCAGATCACAGGAAGGATGCAGGCGACTGTCAAAGGTTACCGCAAAGACCTTGCTGCCGTCTTTTGCAGCTGCTTTTACGGCAGCCTTTAAGATCAGGCTGCTGTCAACGCCGCCGGAAAAAGCCACGCAAAGGTCTTTGCCTCCTGCTGTGTACTTTCTCATCAATACTTCTAACTGTTCCAGTCTTTCTTTTACTGAATAATTCTGTCCTTCCATTGTTCCGGTCTCCTTTACTGTATGTCTTGTAATGAATTTTTCGTATTCCCCGGTTATCTGTTTTTGCTGCGCCCCCGTTTGTATCTCCCGTTAGCGTTTTTCATTTTCATGTAGCGGCTTCGTCTGATACTGTTGATTGATGACTTTATAACTGCTCTTTCGCCGCTTTTGCTGCTGCCTGGTAGATCATATTAAAATCAGCCTCTTCCTGCTTATCGCACAATGCGGAAACACTGTCAAACTCTGGATAGCAATAGTTTTTTCCCTTATAGCTGCAAACCTTTACATCAGCAGTCCCATAAGCAGTTTCCGCCTGGATCTTTCTGCGGTCTAATGCAGTGCGCTCTGCCGGAAAACGGCGGATGCCAATGGATGTAGTATGGGTAAAGATAATGTCTTCCATAGCCTCACGGCTGCTTTCACGGCATAATACAGAAAGCATATAAGCCGGACGGTTCTTCTTCATATAGATCGGTGTATACCATACATCATTTGCACCGGCCTTTAACAGCAGGTTCATGGTATATCCTAATACTTCTCCTGTACAGTCATCTAAATTGGTCTCTAACAGCTCTAAACCGTCTGTTTTTTCTTCTTCCTCTTCTTCGATCAGCATAGCACGAAGGATGTTTGCATGGTCGAAATCCTTATTTCCGGCGCCAATACCGA
Source organism: bacterium (assembly GCA_963621525.1). Lineage (GTDB taxonomy): Bacteria > Bacillota > Clostridia > Lachnospirales > Lachnospiraceae > Enterocloster. Next base: position 2,589 of record CAVFER010000001.1, read on the forward strand.
TCTTTACAATGCGGTAGTTCTTCGGCATGGATGCTCCGGTGCTCAGTGCTGCTGCAATCGCTGCACCGGTAGGTGTTACCATTTCTCCCTGTGCATCTGTAAAACGCAGCTTCAGGTCGTATGCCTGTGCAATGTTCGCAGTTGCCGGTACTGGAACAGGCAGTGTGCCGTGCTGGCATCTTACATATCCCTGCCCTTCTGCAAGCGGGGAAACAATGACTTTTTCAATGCCTAAGTTATCCAGGCAGACTGCCGTACTGATAATATCAACAATAGAGTCGATTGCGCCTACTTCGTGGAAATGTACCTGGTCGATTGGAAGACCATGTGCCTTTGACTCAGCCTCTGCCACGATCTCAAAAATACGTCTTGCCAGCTGTTTTACCTTATCGGAAGACTGCAGACGGTCGATGATCGTGTAAATGTCGTAAAGGTTGCGGTGGGTGTGTGGATGCATGTGATCGTG
>CAVFER010000001.1:3142-9336 GCA_963621525.1 bacterium
ACATCAAAATCATATGCCTTAATACCGCATTTCTCTGTTGTTCCAAAATGCAGATGATAGCCGTCTACCCCCAGACTTGCCAGTGCATCTTCCAGTACCTTTCTGTCTGCTCCCAGGTCAAGAAGCGCTCCCACGGTCATATCACCGCTGATTCCTGAGTTACACTCCAGATATAATGTTTTTTTCATTATTTCTTCACCGCCATTCTATTTATTTGTGTTGCAATATATCCGGCTCCATAGCCGTTATCAATATTTACTACCGAAATTCCATTTGCGCAGGAATTGATCATGGTCAGAAGAGCTGACAGACCATGGAAACTAGCTCCATATCCTACCGATGTAGGTACTGCGATCACCGGTGCGTCTGCCAGTCCTGCAATCACCGTTCCAAGAGCCCCCTCCATTCCTGCTACTGCAATAATACAGTTCGCCTTGCAGATGCGTTCTCTCTGGCTTAGCAGTCTGTGGATACCCGCAACTCCCACATCGTAAATGCGGTCTACCTTTGTACCGAAATACTCTGCTGTCTGGGCTGCCTCCTCTGCCACCGGGATATCTGCTGTACCACCAGTACATACTGCCACGCAGCCCACATGTTCCTTATCCGGCTTTTCCACCTTTACAATACGGGAAATAGGATCATAGACCGCTGCCGGTACCAGAGAACGGATCAGCTCATACTGGGCCTGACTGGCTCTGGTTCCAAGGACTTCCCCGTCTCTTTCATAAAATTTCAGGAATATCTCTTTTAAATACGGGTCCGGTTTTCCCTGACAGAAAATGGTTTCGCCAAAACCGGAACGCAGTTTCCTGTGATGATCCAGCTTTGCGTAGCCCAGATCCTCATAGGGCAGATCTTTTAATTTTTCTTCTGCCTCTGCAATATCCAGCTGGCCCGCTTTTACCTGTTCCAGCATCTTATGCACATCCATGCTTCATTCTCCTTCCTTTATCCACAATTACTCTATCAGAAATCCACCAATACCGGAAAAATCATCTGCCGGTACCTGGATCTGTGTGCTTTTTAATACCTGCCGTTGGCAGTATTTCAGTACAAGTCCTACAATTGAATCCGTCCTGTACAGATCCGTTCAAGCAACGGCTCTGAATGGCTGACTACTAAAAGTCCGATCTCCCGGCTTTTCACTTCTTCCAGCAGAAAATTCCATATCTGGCTCTGTGTGATCAGATCCAGCATAGCTGTGATCTCATCTGCCAGGAGAAAACGGGGCTTTTCCCCTAATGCCCTTGCGATACAGAACCGCTGAAGCTCTCCCCCGGATAATTCTCCCGGATACCGCTCCAGCCATTCTTTCTCAATCCCAAGGCCCTTGATCAGCCGCTCATCCAGCACACCGCCTTCTTCCAGAACTGTTTTCATCTTTCTTCTGGGATTAACTGCTTCCTTGGGGTGCTGCCAGATCAGTTGTATCGGACAGTAACCCTTATATTCAGAAAGTGGCTTTCCATCTAATAAAACCTGACCTTCATCAGGCTGTTCATAACCGGAAAGTATCTTACAGAACGTAGTTTTTCCAAAGCCACTGGGAGCCGCAAGTCCCAGCCGGTCATTACTTTCAAGGCTCATGGACACATGGTTTAATATCTGCCGGTTTCCTTTATGATAGCGGAAAGATAAGTCTTTTGCTTCTAATTTCATAAGCTGGCACCTTCCTTTCCACTTGCACTGCATTCACCAGAACCTGGTTCTGACATCATTTGCCCCTTCAATACCTCTGATCCTGATAATATTCCAGGTAAAATCTCATTCTCATCTCCCGGGCAGATACATCGCACCAGTCCCCCCTGATAAGGCACATAAGGGATCTCCCTGCTGCACTCAGCTTTATATTTAGGACATCTGGGTCCGTAAGGACAGCCCTCAGGGAGATCTCTTACATAAGGCTGTATCCCCGGTTCCGGAGCAAATCCATGCTCCGGCATGGCCCGAAACAGCGCCCTGGTATAGGGGTGGCGCAATGCTGCCTCCTCGTTAAAATCTACAGCTTCTGCCTCTTCCACTGCAGTTCCTGCATAAAATACAACAATCCGATCTGCTGTTTTTAATGCCAGCTCCAGGTCATGAGTAATCAGAAGCACGCCTGCGCCCTCATCTGCGATCTCCCGGAAATGGGATAATACCCGCAATGCCGCCTCCATGTGAAGCCCGGGCGTAGGCTCATCTGCGATCACCAGCTCCGGCTTTTCTACCACCGCTGTTCCGATCAGCACCCGCCTTGCCATTCCACCGGAAAGTTCAAAGGGATACATATGATCCACTTCTTTATCAAGGCCATATCTGGCCAGTGCCTTCCGGCTTTTTTCCAGGCTGGTCTGTTCTTTGCCGCCTGCTACCTGTTCTCCCACTTTCATCAGCGGGTCCAGATACGACACGCTTTGGGGAACCAGAACGATCTCATGCCCCCGAAGCTTCTTGATCCGTTTTGAAGTCAGCTGCTTTCCTTTATAATAAATATCTCCCCCGCAGCTTCCATTATAAGGCAGAACACCCATGACAGCGTGGGCCAGAAGGCTTTTTCCGGAGCCGCTGGAACCAACTACAGCCACCATTTCCCCGCGGGAAACCCTAATACTTAAGTCCCGGATCACAGGCAGTGTTTTCCTGGAAAACCAGCCGTCATACTGGGTAAATGTAACGGATAAATGTTCAATGCGAAGAAGGTCTTCTCTTTCAAATTTTTCATTTTTCCCTGACTTTTCAAATTTCTTTGTTTTTTCATACAGCTTCCTGTTTTCCACCTGCATCTGCGTCTCCTTTCCGCCTTTTTCTCTCACTTTTCTGCATTCTCTTTTTATGCCTTTTCCTGCGCTTTTCCTTAGGATCCGCTCTTCATAACATCTCTTTTTTGCTTTTTACACTTATTTTCCTTATTCATGAGCTCTTGACGGATCTAAAAGACTGTTTAACGTATCCCCGATCACATGGAACATCATGACCACAAGCACCAGTAAAAGCCCCGGGAACAGAGCCAGCCACCATTTTCCCATAGTCAGGTATTTCATGCTTTCTGATAAGATCACCCCAATTGCCGGCTGTTCCGGCGACAGACCAAAGCCTAAAAATGTAATGCTTGCTTCATGGAGTATGGCATGAGGGAACATAAGCACCATTCCCACCAACACCTGTGGAAGCAGATGTGGCATCATATGTCTGATCCCGATCTGCCATGGGCTCATACCCATTTTCTCTGCGATCTTTATAAAATGGCTTTCCTTTAACTGCAATACCTCTCCCCTGATCAGTCTGGCTAAAGAAGTCCAGTGGGTCAGGATAATACCCGTTGCCACACCTTTCAAGCCTTTTCCCAGGGCAAAAGAGATCAGGAGCAATAGCAGAATATGTGGAATGCCCATTACCAGGTCAATCAGACCGCTTATAAGCCCATCTGCCCATTTTCTCCCTGCTGCACAGGCAAGTCCCAGTCCCACCGCGATCAGGGAACTGAACACTGATGTGATCAGGCCGATTCGTATACTTAAGGATAAACCAGTAAGGGTACGCACAAACATGTCACGGCCCATCCAGTCTGTTCCAAAAGGATATTGTATACAGGGTGCTATATTTTTCCTGGTAAAATCCGTGGTCAGCGCCTGATCCTTCAGACAGACACCTGCAACCAGCACTGCCCCAAGGATCAATACCGCTGCTGCCATAAGCACTGTCATAAACACGCGCCTGCTGCTTATCCCCTCAGTCCGTTTCAAATACTTCTCCAAACTATCATTACCTTTCATTCCCCATTTTAAGATTGGCATCCGCTTCTGCCTAGCCTTTCCTCATTCTGGGGTCTATGATCTCATATAAAATATCGGCAATAAAATTGCCTGCAAATACCATTACCGCACTGATCATGGTAATCCCCATTAATAGCGGAATATCACTTCCAAGACCTGCGTTTACTGCCGCCTGTCCCAGTCCCGGATAAGAAAATACCTGCTCCACCAGAACAGAACCGCCGAAGATCTCGCTGATGGATGCAAACTGCAAAGTCAGTGCCGGAAGGATCATGTTGCGAAGTCCATGTCTTACAACAATGGAGCCTATGCTTTCGCCTCTGGCTCTTGCAAAAAGCACATAATCACTTTCCATGACCTGTATCATTTTCTCTCTTGTGTGAAGCGTAATATTAGAAATACCTGTAAGGCTTAAGGCTGCAGCCGGCAGTATGCCATGCCGGATACGGTCTGCGATAGAAACAGTAGCTGCATCCGCACCTATGGGAACGCTTAATCCCACAGGAAGGACCTTTAACCACACTGCAAACACCATAAGTAGTACCAGCGCCACCCAGAAAGCCGGTGTACTGGCTGTAACCAGTGCATAGGCAGAGATCACACGGTCTGCCAGGCTTCCTTTTCTGACACCGGCCGCAATTCCAAGAACCATGCCGGTAATACCGGATAAGATCCAGGCAGCCGCCATCAGCCACACAGAACTGGCAAAACGGACCTGTATCACTTTATCCACCGGCTGATGATACAAAAGGGAAATTCCCATATTTCCACGGATAAAGTCCCCTGCCCATGCAAGATAGCGTTTTAATGGCGGGATTCCTTCCCCCCAGTAAAGCCGCAGCCTTTCGATCTGCTCCGGACTCATAGATCCCATAGCCGCCTGACCTACATTGGTCTGCAGCGGATCTAAAGGTGCCATGGAAACCAGGGCAAAAGCCCCTATGCTTACAAAAATAAGCAGGACCAGCATCCGTATGAAATTTTTACTGATAAATAAAACCTGTTTCTTCAAACTTATCTGCTCCCTTATCTGCTCCCAACTATCTTCCTTAAACGTCTGTCCGTTTTTCACAGTACCTGTTTTATGCAATATTGTTTTCCACAATATCTCTACTCCCAGGTCCACTGATCCACATTATTTACTATCGACCAGCCATGTCCATGTGGATGAAGCTTCTGGTCCGCTACATGAAGCCCCTTTCTGGACCAGTAAAGATGATCAATGTTCACCAGCCAGATCCAGGGGATATCGCCATCCTGGGTAACACCATTTTCACCATCCCACTGGGCTTTTTTCCAAAGGTCATAGGACTCTTCTAAGGACGGGCTTGCAAGGGCCTGATCCATGTATTCGTCCACTTTTTCATTGGAATATGGGGAATACTCTGCAAAAGAGCTATTCTGGGCTGTATGGTAAATATTGTAAAATTCCATTGGTGTGTGTGCGCCCCAGCCCCACATAAGAGGAGTGGACTGCGCTCTGTCATAAGCAGTATCCCAGCCTACGCCTTCAATGGATACTCGGATGCCAAGTTCTTTTAACTGGTTAGCTGTATCTGCTGCCAGTGCCTGGCGGACAGAATCACTTGCCGGATACATAAGTGTAAATCCTGCCTGAACACCGTCTTTTTCGCGGATGCCGTCTTTTCCTTCCATCCACCCCGCTTCTTCTAACAGGGCTTTTGCTCCTTCTGGATCATAGGACGTTTCAGACGCCTCATTGTACCATGGCATCTTGTCACAGACGCTGTAAGCCGGGCTGCCGTATCCATTTAACACATGTTCGATCATTTCTTCCCGGTCAATACCTAAGTTAATAGCTCTGCGTACTCTCACATCACTGGTAAAATCATTTCCTGCTGCCACACCATCTGCAGTCACTGCGCCGGATGGAACAGCCGGAAGATTAAATCCACGATTATCCACTGTTTTAAATGCCAGCAGATCATAACCGTCTACCGTCAGGTCAGAATAAGATGCCGCTGTGTATGCAAGATCTGCCTGTCCTGCCTGGACTGCCGCAAAAGCAGCGTCTTCTTCCATAAACAAAACGGTCACCTGCTTCATTTTCGGCGCTTCCCCGTAATAATCCGGATTTGCTTCAAAGATCACCTGCTGTCCCTTGTCCCACTGTTTCATAATATAACGACCGGAACCAATGGGATTCTGTCCATAATCAGGCCCATAGGCATGTTCTGGAAAGATTCCTGTGATTGCCATGGTGTATGGCCAGATGGAATAAGGCCGTTTCATATGGAATACCACAGTAGTATCATCGGTAGCCTCTGCCTCATCCAGCATGGTAAAATCATTTACAGTACTGTTATCACGAAGTGTATTGTAAGTAAATGCCACATCCTCTGCGGTCAGTGCTTCCCCGTCTGTAAATTTCACATCCGGCCGGATGGTTACAGTCCAGGTCATACCGTCCTCAGA
>CAVFER010000001.1:9596-101119 GCA_963621525.1 bacterium
TTCCGCAGCCTGCAAGACCTGCTGCCACCAGGACTGCTGTTATTGTTAATAAAACTTTTTTGCAGTTCTTTTTCATGTTTTCGTTCTCCTCCTATATCTAAATGCCCTCAATTGATGCACCATGGGCATCTCTCTGATAAATAAAATAGGAAGATATGAATCGCCCCTTCTTATAGCGTTCACACCTTCCTGGTATGGTTATCTTCCAAAATTCAATTTTAATAAATTATCTTACTTAATTGCTCCCGTTCATCGGGAATCACTCCGGCTTCTGCCGAAAACTGTATAGAATTGTAACACCTAAGCAGTTGTTCGTCAACCGATTGCAGACAATATAGCTGTTACTTATTGAAACAGTGCTGATATCTGAAACCGTATGTATGTCCTGTCATCAAAGCTCTTATTTCCCGGCTTCAGCCCCTTGGTTGACTCATATATCCTGCAGCACTGAGGATCTTCTTTCATGATCCGCTCTAATTCCCGCTCTGACTGCTGTAAGGTCGGCTTTAACACAGGATAACCGTCACTTGCCAACACGATCTCATGTTCCGTCCCGGAAAGCCGGATCACTTTAATTTTCTTTTACGGCTGCTCCAGTAATTCCATTGCCTCATCCGCTGTTGACATCCGTATGCTTTCACCTTTTACAAGGATCATCAATGGCAACCCAATATAGGATACAGGCTCATCCAGTGAAAAAACAGGTTCATAACACTGATAGCCATTCCATTCTTTCTGGTATACAGCCGCTTCATACCCGTTTGCTGCGGCAAATTCCTGTATTTTTTTCTCTTCCATATGCGTCATGCTCCTGTCATGATCTGATTTGCTACCAGATAATCAAACTTCATGTTGTCGATCCGTAGCAGTTTGGGAACATTTTTGCCAATATACTTCATCCGGCCAAGATATTCCAATACTTCTGCATCTCCGATCCACTCACTTCGTCTTTTGGTCCCTATCTGGTTATCCTTAATACGCAGTTGCCCCGAGGGAGTCCGGTCCAGGTTTACAATGTGCCCTGTATATTCTTTATCCTTCCACACAAACTGGATTGAATACCGTTCTCCCTGCTTCACTGTAGAATTTATAAAAGCCAGATATTTTTCCGGTGAATTTGCCCACACATTATAAATATAATCCGGATGTGTTCCCGTGGCTGGATCGATCCAGATCAGATTCGTCTGATGAGACATCTGACTGAGCATGGATCCTGGCGTATTTCCTCTTGCGCATACAGGATAGCCCCTCAGACGGGCTTCAAATACAGGAACGCAAGTCTGACAGTTTTTATAATATCCGATATCTGTTCCAAATTTGGGATTTACATGTCCCGAATCCGCCTCTTCAAAACTCATAGGTTCTCCACGGGAAACGCCTGCAATGGTTTCATTTTGTTCTTGTACTGTTCCCGCATCGAGCAGTTCCGCAGACATGCCGCCAGACTTGGCAGATGTCTGCGGCCCCTGTATCTAACTGCGCTCCAGGATTTCAGCATAGGCATTCAGGCATTTACACACACTGCTGACCGGCTCCATGGCATCCATGGTAGTCTGTGCTACGCGCCTTACAGTCTGAGACATTTCTTCATATCCCTGATCCTGATAGGTTCCTCCTAACGCTTTCAATGCATTGTTTAAGTCACCTATTTCTGTGGTAAGGCGTCTTACCTGATTTTTAAGATCCTCTGATAACTCTCTTGCTGCTGAAGGTGAACCCTTTACAAACATAGCTTGTCCTCCTTTTATCTGCTCATTCCTCTAAGTTCTTCCAGGTCACTTTGTTCCCGTCTTGCCTTTAACACCAGTTCTCTTACAAGCTCTGCAGGCTGCTCTACTGCACTGTTTAACTGCAGGCACAGGCTATAAATGGTCTGAATGTTCTTTTTGGAAATCTCATCCTGCAGCACGCTTTCCGCGCTGGATGCATCAGAAGCCATCTGTCTTGATATTCTTTTAACATTGTCGCAGAATTCATCAAATTTTGTTCCAAACTTAATGATCTCACCCAGATCTCTGTCCTGATCTCCTCTTGCCATGTTTTTATTCCCCTTTCTACTATTGTACTCTTGAAATCTTTTCAGCAAAATCAAATGCAAAAACTTCCTAGAGCATATTATTTTTCTCCTGCCACGGAAGCGGATATGGTAAAAATGTTCTTATCATCTCGCCATCAGAGTAAACTGCCTGTTCTGGCAACAAATCCTTTGTCAGATTGCGCTTTCTAAAGTATTCATTTGCACTTTCATCATCCATTTTAAAACCAATTCTATTTTTAAATTTATCCAGTTGTATAAAACGCATCTCCTGAACAGGAATAAATGATGTCATCAATACAATATTAAAGATTCCCTCCTTTGGTCCATGCACGAAAAGATTTACAATATCATCTGTTGCATTGTACAATACTTCTTCTATTTCTTTTTCAATATATGTATCTGTTTTATATGTATCTGTTTTCTTTTGAGTGGAAAAATCATCTGTTTCAAATAACTGATCAAACTTAGCCCCCATAAAATCCATCAAGTCACCTGTATTAGATACTGTTTGGGATCCTTGTACTTTGGTTGTTGCTTTTTTGTTCGGATAATAAGAAAATTCCTCTGCTATATTATCAAGTCCCAGCCATAATACAAGTATGTCTTCTTCGCTTCGATGTTTTCTTCTGAACTCTTTTTCCTGATGAAGCTGATTCACAGTCTGGCATATTTCCTCATAATCATCTACAAGATAGATATTTTTTTCATTTTTCATCTCGCGAAGCTGTTCTTCATACTCCTGATAAATATGATCTCCTCTATCCGCTATAATATAAATCTTATAATCCTTTTGCCTTTTAAAGCTTTCAATACTGTAAAACAAAATGCTTGCCTGCAGATCTATATCAGAACCAATGCTCATTACATTTTGTCCACTATTTCGCTGAAGGGCAATATAAAAACAACGTTCCACATCGGAAGGGCATCCCAGATGAAGCCATGGCCGACCTTTTCTGCTCATCCTCTTATTCTTTTTTTCAATTGACTCCTCATATTTTTCAATGGCTTCCCAATTTGCCATAATACGCCGACTGCTGTCGATAATAACAGGTGCTTCTGTCTTAGGATATTCGTTAAAGAATCGATTGCCCATGTAATCACGCATCTCATCAGATATAAATATAACCTTTTCCTTATCGACAAGAGTCATCCTTACCTTATCGCCGTCTTTATTTTTCTTATCAACCGAACGCCTTATAGTAACCTCACCTCTTGCCATTGGTTCGATTACAACATCTTTTGAATTTGCCATTGCCAGTGTTTCCTTGATCTCATAAACATCGTCATTGGCCATAGCAAGCCTTACTGTTATCTGTTTTCGTCCCGCTTCCGTTAATCCCCGTAATCCAACACTGACTGTCTGATCTGAAAATACACAGATCATACCTGCTGCACGGGCCTCCTTCAAAAATCCTTCCATTTTTATTGCATACTCAGTTCCCTGGATCTGATTGGTCATAACATGGAATTCATCGATTACAATAACAATACGAGCAAGACTGTCTTTTCCAAACTTTTTCTTGTAGTCCACAATATTAACACAATTATTATTTTGGAATAGTATCAGCCTGCGCTGTAATTCATTACACATATGTTCAATAAATGCACAAGAAAAACCAAAGCTCCTGTCTAATCCTATAAATTTAATATGCGGAGGTGTATTTTTTGTATAAATATAAAATTCTACCTTTTTATAATCTACAAGCCAAAATTCCACATCCTCAGGCGTATAGTTCATCATAATGGAATTAATCAGCATGTGCAGCAGCGTTGACTTACCGGAACCAGCTCTTCCTGAAAGCAGTGCATTGGCATAAATATCCACAGATCCCAACCGGATCTCTCCTATACGGCCACGAGGCGTAACCGTAAGCGGTACTGTAATAAATTCTGTAGAATCCATCTGCCCCAAAGGTCCGTTTTTATCAAAAACCGCCTCGAAGTGATTGTCTATGTTCTTTCCTGCCTCCAGAAGCGCTAACAGGGACTCCACATATTGATCCATTCTCATATGCATATCGTTGATAAAAAACGGCCCGCGGATCACATCAAAAACAAGCTCCCCTTCTGTCTGTCCACAGCAGATCATTCCATATTCATGGCGCTTGATCCCTGCATTTTTCATCAGTTCTTCAAGATTATTTTCGTAAAATCTGCTTACAGATAAGATGACACAGATACCGCAGCGTTCACTGTTAAGCAGGATCTTCTGCAGTTTTTTCAGGCCGTTATCTCCCAGGCCCTCTGGAAAATCATTTATAAGCAGAAACAGGATCGGGATCTTTTCTTCTGCCTCTTCATTGTACTCATAAATGCTTTCTTTTCCTCCAATGGTCCTGGATACTTCATCAATATACTCTTCCAGCCAGCTTAAGGTATCCGCAATGGCACTTTCTGTAGAAGAGAGTGTCAGCATCTGATACCGGTTCTGGAAAAGTTCTGTTTTTATCCCCTCTGCATAGGTATCTACAAATTCTTCCAGCTTTCTTAATTCCCTGAGGCTGCTTCCTGAGCCTTTATAATCCAGACAGGTGAACTGATATCTGTATAACGGATACTGACGGATGACCTGGCATATAACAGACCGGATAACCGCCTGGGCCTGGTCTTTCTGCTGTTCATTTTCATAAATGATCCCCAGTTTTACACTCTGCTCCAGATCAAATAGGCAGGGGCATTTTATCTGGTCATTTTCCCAGGCATTCCCAATTTTTTCCTGGATCTGCTCTGCTGCCTCATCCCCGGTTTCCAGATCTGCAGTTAAATCTCCCAGATAAAGAAAAGTCTGTTCTTCTTCTGGCTGGACATAGCTTTTCCAGTCCTGTTCCTGGGAATCAGAATACATCTTTTTGATCTTTTTATAAGAATCTACATACTTTTCCAGATATCCACACCACTGTTCTTCCTTTTCATCCAGCTGGCCCTTTATTTCTCCCAGCTGATCTTCATTATGCTTTTTAAGGAAATCCAGACGGTCCATCAGATCATTATACTCATCGATCTGTTTCTGTTTTAAACCAAAAAAGCGTTTCAGTCTGGTTACAATACTTTCATCAAATACAGCTGCCTTCAGCTGATCGATCTCTGCCTGGGAAACAGGATGTCTCCAGGGTTTGCGGATGCGCTCCAGCTTATGTCCGTATTTGTTATAGATCACCTGCCATATCTCCCGGATCTGGCGTTCTTCCCCGGAAAGTTCTTTTTTCTTCTGGTTTAAAACCTCTATCTCTTCCAGATAACTTTCCATCTGGTCAATCTGGGATAAACTATGTACTATTTTCATTCCCTTTATCCCCCCTATTTTTGCAATATAGATTTAAGGACTGCTATTACAACTACAATACCGACCACACCTGGCAGAATATACATTGCGATCTCTACAGCCGTTGTTACAACGCGGATCACCATAAACAGCACAGCTGTAAGTCCCACTGCTCCTGTTATATAGGCCACAGCAGCTCCCAGACCTATGAGTACTACATTTTCTGCATTGGTCAGCCATTTACCGTAAGCGATCCCCAGAACGATCAGGCCAGCCACAATCTGGGTAATACCTCCAACCGACAGCTTTAACATCCAGTCACTGTGAAGTTTCAGTAAATATGAATACAATAAAAATCTGACCATAAGAGACAGAATAACTACTTCTATTCCGATTATAAGTGCCGGCGGAACGGCAAGATTTCTTTCAGGCTTCTTTTCATAAGTATCTTGTGGTGGTTCTGCCTGTGGGATCTCTGGTGCTGCTTCCAGACTGTAATCATAATAGAGAAATCCGGCAAAACGGCTGTTTTTATAGAGGATATCAACCGGGCTTTCTGCCATTGTCCCCAGACCTTCTATAGACTGACGGACCTCTTCTTCTCTGGCCCTCGTTCTGGCACTGCGCTCATAGATCCTGGCAACCAATGTTTCTTCTCTTCCTGTTACATGATAATCTTTCCCACAGCCGATACTGCGTATTTCTTTATCCAGATCATATTTTATCTTGTCTTTTCCGTATACAACCATTTATCTTATCCTCAAACTAATAATTCTCATACTGTATTCCGTAACCGGTATTTCTTCTCTCCATTTCGTACAATGTGGCCATTGATAAGAAAATGCACATAAGAAGTCTCATAAAGAATGCCGGAAGTCCCAGCATATTCATTCCCATTTCCACACACAAAGAAGCCAGTAAACTTCCTGCAAGAGAGGAAACAAGGACCGGACGTGTGTCTAACACCGGTTCACTGATATAGGTTTTGATCCCTGCAAGGAGCAGGCCGATCACAATGATGGCAACAAAACGCAGGATCATAAACAGGAAATCCAGTTTTACATAATCCCTGTAATCCAACAGGTTTCTGCTGTGGTTTAAAACGGCTGCTTCATTGATCGCTTCATTTAACATATCTGCATTATCTACGTTAATATAAACACCGCCTGTTTTTCCGGCGATCTTGCTCATCAGGGAATTATCTGTTTTTCCAAGTCCTACTGTACTGATGGAGATACCTGCTTTGGCATATTTCTTTAAAAGACCGTTTAACTTTGCTTTTGTAAAGAAAGAAATGTCTGTGGCATAACCGTCAGAAAACAGGATCACTCTTCCACTTTCACCAGGATCTGTTACACCATTTTCAATATCCTCATACAGCTTATCCAGAGTGGCCCGTATTCCGGTTCCGCCTTCCGGTGCTTCCATCTGAAATTCTGTTCCCTGGGAAACCGGTCCCATAGGACGCACCAGCTTGCTTTCATTGGAAAAGCTATACACTGCAAAGGGGAAGTCCTGCTCTTTTCCAGAGATCACACTCTGTATTGCCTTGTATCTCTGATTTTCCGGGTCTGATCTTTCCATAGAGCCGGAGCTGTCCATAAGAAATATATAGGAAGTAGGCTCTGTATTTTTGCTCTTTCCGTTTAATTCATATAAAAATTCAAATAACATGGCAGACACAAAAACCGCAGCACATAAAATAATGCAGCGCAGGACAATATCCCTGTAACCTACTGTTGCGTGATACATGGCAGCTACAATAACCGCACTTCCGATCACAACAAACACAGCCAGACCAAAGAAATAAATCCCGATCAAAGGAATCATAGGGATCCGGTCCTGAAACATGTTATAAAAAACCTCACCTAATACAAAATAGATAATGCCGGTAAGGATGGTTCCTATAAGCATAGATTTTGATATACGCATTTTTTCTTCCTCTTTCCCCCTTAATACACTGACACATACAGTAAGAACAGCCGTCCGGTCAGCAGAAGGACCTCCGCTGCGATCACAAGGACCACAAACAAAATACCTGCACCTGATAAAGCAAAGATCATACCCATAACTAACAGTGCACCTGCCAGAACTGTAAGCAGTATTGTAACAACCGCTGCGGCCATGTTTTCACAGAAAAACGCTGCTGTATCACTTTCTCCTGCAAACAGGTTTAGCATAAAACCTGCCAGGCATAAAAGGATCCCGCCGCCTAATGCAGCATATCCATAAAGCTCAGAAAAAGATCTGCAATAAGAAAATCCAACAGCACTTAAAGGAAGGACTGCTGCAAACAGCATGCATTTCTGAATGTAGTCATACATACAGAACTCTCTGTTTTCACTGTCCATCTTCGGAAAATAATACTCATGGATCTTTTCCCATTCATAAGAGGTTTTCTTCTTTTTTGATGCCGCCTCTTCCTTCAGGTCCTGCATAAAACTTTCCCAGAATGATTCTTTTGAAAGCAGCACTGACTCGTCAAATCCACCTGCTTTATAAGGGTCATCCATAAGATCCGCCAGTTTCACCTGTTTCAGGTCATCTGCCAGTTTTTTCAGATCAAATCCATTTTTCGGATCATAGTTAAGAAGAAGCCATACATCCAGGATCTGTATATTTTTATCAGCAGCCTCTTTTTTCAGCTGGTCCCTCAGTTCTTTTCTCTTCTCTTCTTTTTCTACCACTGCATCTGACCAGAATACATGGCAGAAGTTTTTCGGATCCTGGTTTGAGAATAATTCCTGTTCTGCATTTATAAGCTTTAACACAGCTTCCGGCATTACCTGGCGCTTCTTTTCTGTATCCATCTGCCGGTACGCTTCTTTTTCTTCATAAGAAAACTGGTCCATGGAAAAATCTTCCCAGTATTTTGCCTGCATTTTTTCCCATGTTGCTTCTGCCGCCTTATAGCCGCCTGCCTCTAAGTGGTCTAAAAATGCTTTATAAGCAAGACACAGCTGATAACGTTCCTGATTCGTCTTTAACTGCTGGATATCTTTAGAAAACAGTTTTTCTATAATGCCATTTAACTTTTCTGCCTCAGCTGCCGGCAGTTTGCCAGAATTGTCCTGGAAATACTTTTTAACTTTATCTGCGCAGTCCAAAGAACGCTCCAGATAATAGTTCAGACGGTATTCTAGAAGAAATTCCGGTCTGTGTTCTTCCAGGTATTCCTCGATCTGTGCGTAATCTGCCTGGCTTCCAAACTGGATCTGATACAGCATTTCATAGGCTTTTCCATTTCCGCAGGTGCAGAGACGTTCTGCAAAATACTGGTTAAAAGCAGCCTTTAAGTCTTTATTCTTCGTTTCCACATAGCGTCTTTGCAGTCTTTTAAATACCTCTGCTCCCGGAAGATCCCTCTGTTCCAGCAGGTACTGCTTTACCAGATATGCATAATAAGGATCCAGCATATCATAATTAGCAGCCTTTTTTATAAGGCAGAATGCATCTGTTGTAAAATCATCCAGTTCCTCCGGTGCTGCATTGCAGCGGATCGCCTGATATGCAAGCTCTATATGCTGGGGTTTTAAAACCTCATAATTTCCTCCATAAGTCAGATCTGTAAATTTCTGGATCATCTCATAAAGGTTCTTTCTGTCATCTTCTGATGAACGCAGATCTATGCAGTGGCTTATAAATTCATATCCAGGTATCTGCGGGCACTGGTACTTTCCTGTATCCAGGTCATAATAATTCTCACTGCCATCTTCCCCATTGGAAAAGCAGATAGTCGCACCAGGACGGTAATAGGAAAAAACAGACAGTTTCAGCCGGAGAACATAAGGCAGACTCTCATAGATCAGATAGGTAACTGCCCTGCAGAGATTTTTAAACTGCTCTTTTTCTATCCTTGCTGACCGGATGCAGAGAGATCCATTTACGGAATTTAAAGCTGCATACACACATAATAATAACTGCTGCACCTGCTCTTTTGTCATTCCAAGGCTGTTTATTATCTCTTCTGTTTCCATGGAGATGAAAGGAAGCTCTTCTGCAAGAGGGAGCATTTTCTTTCCTTCGTAATTACGTTCAAAACAGCTGTCTTCCATTCCAGCCACATGTGCCGGTTCTTTTACTAATTCCTGATAATCTTCTGCTCTTAAGATATAGCCATGTACAAAAGAAACACCGCGTGCATCTGTGTCATCCCCTATATTTTTACTGCTGTAATTAATATGGGATATATAGGCATAATGTTCTACTATCTGTATATCCAGCGCTTCGCCTGGCATGGATACACTGTTTCCCACTGCCACTAAATTAGACGCCAGTTTATAAAATGTATTGACCACTAACTGTGGTGTTCCCTTTGTCCCACCTGTGACCTGCCAGCCAGCATTACTTCCCTGTTTTCCCAGACGGGTATACTGCAGTTGATATATTTTCATATTGCTCCCCCTCTATTACTGATTCCTGTTCACCGTCTTTACAATTTCAAACTGATTTAAGATCCATAAAAATGGTTCTTCAATACGCAATGGGATAGGATGGGATTTCGGCATTGCAACGGTTCTTGTCTGTCCGTTTTCAATGATCTCCTCTGTTTCCACCTGGCAGTTTAATGCGGAAAAAGCAAAGAACCCGTAATTAACAAAGCAATTCTGCATGATCATCATCAGCTGCTTTCCTTCATTGGCTTCATTGAGGAATTTTTTCACCTCGCCCATGACATTTCTGTACTGCTGCTGGTCAAATCCCGGATTTCTCGGATCATAGGAAACTTCTTTGAAAATATTGGAATTCTGGGCAAGAAGCGTACTGTTTTGCAGGCAGTCACTTTTTGACAGTGAAACAGCCAGAGGAACATCCGTCTTTCCTCCCACATTTTTAGAGGCAAGGAAGGAATTAAACATCGTCTGCAATACTGCCTTTGGTCCTGCTATTTCATTGTCATAATTTTCACTTACCTTGCTGAACTGCCCCGGATCCAGGATCATAATGATCCCATCTGCATTTTCAATAAATGGTCCAAATTTTCCCATTTCTTCCTGGTTCACACAGTTCTCACCTGCCACATCATAAAATACCAGTGTATGGTACTGTCCATTGTTTAAGATCACATAAAATAATGGTTCGCTCAGTGCACCAGGCGTAGTACCCTGAGGAAGAGGCACATCCTTCCTTACCTGGTGTTCACGGACAAAACGGGTATCTGCCTCTGTCATGGAAAGGGTTCCCAGTCCCACATTTGCCATGATCTCATCCATATGGCGCATCAACTGTGAAAGATACACAGTTTTTCCCGAAGAAGTGATGCCTACAGTTGCAATAAAATGAACTGGATATTTTCCATAATTGGCCGGAAGAGGATTATGGCAATATGGACATATACGGACCTTGGTCACTTCCCCGAAAGCATCTGTAACACTGTCCGTAAATCCATCCTGGTCCAGATGGAATCCCCCCTGCATCATACGGCTGTCACGATTTGTGATCACCGGATAATTGGCATATTTCCACTCTGGATTATTGGCATATTTCTTCCAGAAATTCTCATATGCCAGATCTTCTTTTTCTGTAAACAGTTCATTTAATGATTTGTCCACAGTATCTTCATTTTCCGGTTTTGCTTTTGCTTCCTGGAAGAAATCAAAACCATCGTCATCATCATCCAGCATATCATCCAGGCGGTTTCCATGGAGATCTGCATCTTTTAAGGTCATTGCTTTAAAATGTACATCTTTATGTCCAAAAATCTGAAAACAATAAGGGCATTTGATGTGATCGTAATCTGCCTTTTTGATTTTCACCACAGTTTTTGCGGTCTCTTCATTTTTCTTAAATATACTGCTTAACAGTCCCATGTTTTCATCCTTCTTCATTGATTTTTATCTTGTAATAGTCCCTGTAAGTCTCTGATACCTGCAGATTCAGGGTTTCATCTTTTGGCAGGACAACTACCATATCCCGGTCCAGACTGGCTTCTGTAATAGGGAAGCCGCAAAAGCCTGCAGGACTGTTGGATGTTTTGCAAACTGCCAGTCCATCTATGTAACCTGCAATCCTTTTAAGGCGCAGTACACAGGTCGTCTGTTTGGAGAAGAAACTGGTCAGCCCTGATCTGCGGCTTATATTAGCCGTGATAATAGCAGGTATTGTTGTTTTATTGTTCTGGTCATCACTTTCGTAAACTGTAAAAATACCATCCTCTTCTTTGCAGGCATACACCATGATCTGATACGGAGGGGTTTTTAATTTCTGTACAGCCACTGCCCACTTGCTGTGATTTACCAGAAATTCCTGTTCCTTTACAAGAAAGATCTGTAAATTGCGGTTTTCAATTTCTTTAAGACCGGCCAGGTCTTTCCCTCTTTCCCTTAAAAGAGGGAGGATTTCCAGATCCAGGTCTGTTTTCTCTATTCCGGCATAAATAACAACAAGAAAATAATCTGCGTTCTGAAATTTCCAGGTAAACTGATATTCTCCGCCTGTGCGGCTGCAGGTTACCTGCTGTACGGTATCTGCCTGTGTTCCCTTTTGTTTCTGTATCTCCATTACGCTTCACCTGCCATTTCTTTCAGATTACAGTATCCATCAATAGGATCCATATCATAGATCGCGATCTTTTCAATGCAGTCGGTCCGGTTCAGATGGAAAATAGAATACTCTGATGAATTGGGATTCAGATCCTTTGCATACTCAGCATGGTTGTTGATCAGATAATAGTTTCCTCTCTTCTGGTTTGCATAATTAAACATGTTCCAGTGAAGACGGCCGTAATTTTCAATATTGCTTTCCAGTTCATTACTTACATAAAGCTTCCGTGATTCTGCACTTTCCTGGCTTAATCTCGCTTCCAGTTCCTTTTCAAAGGAATAGCTGTATACGCTGTTTTCTTTTACAAGCTGTTTAAATACATTTTTTATGGCGGCAGACATTTCAACAGGGCCGTTTCCAAGAGAAAGCACCTGAGCCACAATATCAGCGTCCTTCTTCACAAAGCTTTCTACCAGGCTGCCATAATACTTTTTGATGCTCTTTTTCTGATCCCGGTCGTCAAAATCTTCTTCCCGGATCTCTTCACAGATCTCTTCGTAAAACTGCTGGCGCAGCCGTCCTTCTTCCTGGATCTGCTGCAGTACCTGAAGCACGATCTCCTTCATCTTTTCATAAAAAAGAGTCCGGGCCTGTCCTATGGCCTGATCATGGATCCGAGTTTCCAGGGTACCAGTTCTCATCGGGGTAATGATCTTAAGTTCCTTTATTTCCCGATCCAGGTTTTCATTTTCTATTCCATAAACCGCATCATAATAATCCAGTTTTGAGATCCATTCTTCATAGATGCGTTTTTTTGCTTTCTCTTTAAACACTTCATCTTCTGTCAGCTTTTCAATCGGCTTTTCGTAAGCCTCTTTTGCAAACAGTTCCAGGATCCCTCCTGTTTTTGCGTTCAAACTGTTCCAGGAGACCATTTTCTCCTTATGGACTTCTTTATAATCTCTTTCAGAAAGATAGGGAATATAACTCAGTGATTCTGCATGGGGGAACAATTTTATAAAATCGGTTCTGAAAATTTCTTCCATGCACTCAATTTTATCGGTTCCGATCCCAAGACGCTTTTTCAGGTCATCTGCATATTCTATATGGCGTCCTGCCAGAGAATCATGATTTATAAATATCTGCTGTTTTATCCCTTCCATAAGGCCGCCTAAAGAAGTCAGTGTTATATTTCGGATATCTTTTTCCACTAATGCATAGGCTGCTGTTTTTATGCAGTCATTCTGATATACGGTGCGGACCAGGGCTTTCTGGCCATCTGTTCCTTTATTTCCGCCTAAAAGGATAATATCTGCTGCCAGCCTGTAATTTAAAAGCAAGCGTTCATTTCTTAAAACAGAACCATTTCTTAAATGGTTTCCTAAAAGATAAACCGTTCCCAGTTCGTCCTTTGTTTCCTGACGGTGTTCTGTTATATAAGCCAGAAGTTCTCTTGTTTTCTTCCTCTTTTCCTTCTCGCTTTCATCCATCATCAGGTACAGGGTCTTTAGAACAGAGTAACGGTTTGTATCTCCTTTTTCTGTAAGAAGCTGATAATATTCCAGTGCATCTTCATCATCACTGCAAAGGAAAAATTCAAATTTCACCCGATTTTTATCATCAAATACATAGTCTTCTGTTTCCAGCATCTCAACTACTGCATTTTCAATAAATGCTGAAATATCTGTATCGCCATTCGTTTTTTTGGCGTCAAAGCCAACCAGTCCCTGATCTGTTTTCGTAATTGTCAGATATTTCAGGAATTTCGCGTTATTCCAGTTATCTTCCAGAGTTTCCTGGACAGCAGAGACGAATTTCTTCGTCTCTGCCCCAAAAAACACCAGGATCACAGGATAGAGGGCTCTGTTACTTCCAGAATCCCGCTTTTGTTCCACGCCAAGAAGCTTTATGCAATCTTTGATCAGTTTTTTTCCTTCTGCACTTCCACCCTGTTCCATCTTCCTGTTTCCTTTCTCTTCTGGTTACATTGTATACTGGCGCAGATAATTCTGGAGCATCTGCATAAACTCCTGATAGAATGCCTTGATCTCCTCACGCTTTGGATCTGCTGCCACATTCATAAGAACTGTCTTTAAGAAGTCAGAAGTATATTTCTTCTTGATCTTCTGTGCAACTTCCAGGTCGGATTCTTCCAGATTGTCCAGCTTATCCGTTGCCCTCTCAATGATCTGCTCACGCATCTCTTCATTGATGTCCTGGCTGAATGTTATGTATGCCTGATATACTGCACACTTTCCGTAAGGCATCTTATTGTTCTGAAGATCCAGTGTTTCTTCCATGCCAAATTCTTCATAACGGTAAATGATCTTGGTCAGGCCCATTTCAAAGACACCGGTAAATAAAGCATTAAAGAATGCTTCCTTCATCTTGCGCTCTTCACCACCGGAAGTCATTTCGCCTTCCATTTTCTCTAACTTTTTCTCAATTGCCTCTGCTTTCTTCAGTTCTTCCTCTGTTAATGCGATCATATCAGGGAAACGCAGGAAATTGTCACGGAGCACATTTTCTTCCTGACCATCTAAAGCTCCCTTGATGTCGATCACAGCCTGACCCTGGATCTTATCCTGGTCAAACATATGCTCTTTGTAGCTTCTTACCTTATCAATGGCTTCTGCCAGTTTTACAGGATCTGCTTTTCCGCCATCTTTATAATCACCGGCAATGGCATCCAGTTCTACCTTGTCAGTCAACTTAAGCTGCCAGTTTATACCATCGTTATAAATAATGCCCTTTTTCTTTGCTGTCTCTAATTCTTCTGAGAGTTTCTGGTTTCTGTCTGCAATACGCTTAATATCATGTCCCGGGATCTTAAAGCTTGCCGGGATCGGGGATGGAAGTGTCTGGCGCCAGTCAACGTCACCTGCTTCATATAAATGGATACCAGGTGCCTTAGATACTTCATAAGCCTTCTCCAGCTCTGGTAATCCCTGGTATGCATACAGCGGCACACCTGTATAGAAACGCATCATAAAGATACGGTCTGTAAGGCCTGTCTTTCGTACAGAAATTCCACCGCCAGTTCCAAAGTCTTCAGCTGCCTGAACGATCTCAGGGGTGTTATACGGTACAGAGATAGTACAGTTTTTCGCGATCTGGTCCAGACTGAATAAAGAGTTCTTCCAGAACAGTGGGTCAGCTTTGGTATCCAGTCTGCTCTGGATAATATCTTCCTTGATCTTTCTCTGGAGAATGACCGGATCTGTTGTGGCATATTTGATCTGCAGGAAATCCTTAATGGTCTGCTGTGTAATGACAGAAAACTGCGCTGTAATAAATTCAGAGATCAGGATGGCGATCTTATTAGTATCCTGGGTCAGCCATTCTGGATAATGCATAAACATATCTGTTACAAAGTTCTTCATAACCTGGTTTACATCCAGACTGGACACAGCTGTATCCAGCTGTCCCTGGATATCCGGAATATCTAAGATCTTCCAAGTATAGGTATTGGCAGTTGGCCTTACGCCTGCTGTAAGGATCCTTGCATTGTCCTCAAAGGTATTCTTAATGGTGTCAAGGACTGTAGTTAATACATCAAAGAAGTTATTGTTCAGTTCCACTACCTGCTCACGAAGAGTACGTAAAAGGTTCTGCATATACTTATACTTTTCGATATTAGCCAGGTGCACATACCAGTTGTTTAAGGTACCAAGATATTCCTGGCTGCGCTTTTCTGCATTTCCGAAAAGGCCGGTGTGGGCACTTTTAAGCTGTGCCTCTGCATTCTTTAAATCATCCTCACGAAGCTTCTCCTGACGTACCTCTGCTGCCATTAAGCTGTCATTTTTCTGTACATATCCATCAATGATATGGAGCATGTTTTTATTGTTCATTCCGCCCAGCAGGCGCATTGCAAAGAATGGTCCGTATTTTGCATCGCAGGCATAATTAGTATAAAGATCCAGATAAATACGTGCGATCAGGGAAGTGGAATTTTCCGGGATCTTATAATCCCGCAGCTTCTCTTCCATGTTCTTGCGGTTTTCCTGAAGCTTTCCTCTGGCACTGGCGATCCAGTCGTCACAGCGGTCAATTGGCTGTTTATTGCTTGCAATCAAATCCTTGGGATCATATTTAGGGAATGGTACATGGAAAGCGATCCCCTTTGTCAGTGCACCTAAGATCTGCTCATATCCCAGCTGGTTCTTTGTCACGAATTCCATTAACTGGTTTTCAGCAGGAACCTGGTTGTACATAAAATCAAAACGCTCAAACAGTTTTGCTCCCAGATAGGTTGCAATATCAGAAAGAGGCATTTCAGCGTTGGCTGCACCAATGATATTGTAATCAATCAGTGCACCATGAAGCTTTTTAATACTGTTTTTAGCCTGCTCCAGATTGGCGATATGTCCCTGAAGTGTCTGGCCTCCATCTGCTGCACCGGCTGCTACGCCAGCTGGTAAAGTTACCTTGGACAGGAAGGTGATCACATAATCAGCAGCTACGCTTAAGCCATAGTTATAACCATCTTCTACAGAAACTCCGTTTGCTGTTGTAGATGAGATCAGGTAGCAGAGATCAACAGGAGGTTTCACCGTATCTATACTGAAAGTACCGTAATTCTGTCTGAAATGTCCCTTCTCAGCTTCCAGGTTCATCAGGTAATCAAGCTCTTTTAATGCTGCGTATCCATTTACACGGATATAGTTGGAAATCAGAGGATCTGCTACTATTTCCGGTTTGGAAAGGTTTACATCCGGCAGGAAGAAATAACCGCACACTCTGGATCCGCCTACTCTTCCTAAAGACTCCAGTACATTCTGCACAATGTAGCATACATCGATAAAAGTACCACTTCCAGTTCCGCCGGAAAGTCCGGAAAAGATGTGGATATTAATATCACCTGTTACACCTAACATTGCCTCATTGATGATAGCAGTCAGTTTTGCTTTTAAAGCAGCTGCCTTATCAATTAAAAGGTAACGTCCTACCTGGCGGATACCGCCTGCACCGTTTCCTGCATCCTTGATGGAAATATTTTCATAATTCAGCCAGTTCATCTCTGCACGGTTTTTAAGGATCTCTTTTGCAGCCATGGCTGTTTTAATATCACCGTTTGAAATGTCAAAATACTCAGTCTGCTTCTGGATCTCTCCCAGGTCATCCTGTGCCCCGATCTTTGAATCATCGGAATCGATCAGCAGATATTTGATATTTTTGTATGCAGGGATCGGTGAATTTTCATCATCTGGCTTTAAGCGCTTATAAACCTCTCTCTTTAATTTCTTGATCGCATCAGAACCAGTTCCTCCCAGGCCAATGCAGATGGTTGCATCTGGCTGTCTTTCTGACTTCTGGAAGTTATTGATCACGCCTCCGCCGGCACCCACTGATAATCTGTTGTAAATCGCCATTTCTGTCTCCTCCTTAAATTTAGCAGTATATTTTACTTTTCATATAAGTCTTACATCTGATCCGCTGTATAAGTGATCTGGATACCGCAGTCAAGGTCACGGTTTTTACTTAAAGTCACTTCCGCACCATTGTAAAGTTTGATCTTCTTTTCCTTCTTATCTGGATTTTGTGTAGAATATAAACCATTCTTGGAAATGATCCAGATATAATCCGCACTTGCATCTGCGAGGAAGAAATTCTGTCTCAGATCAATTCCGCCGCCTTCTGACAGATAACGGCCCATAGGAACCTTTCCTTCTCTTGGGCGAACAGTCTGAGGTGCATCCATCATTCCTGTATTATTATCAAAAGCAATTGCCATGATATCGCCTTTGTAAACGTTCTTTTTCAGGCATTTCATAAGGATCAGGGCGATCGCTGCCAGTAAAATAACACCAATGATACCGCCGACAATGGAGATGATCGTCTTTGGATTGATCTTCTTTGCCGGTTTTGCAGGCTTGGAAGGTTTTGTGGCTGCTGTTGTCTGCTGTTTTGCTTCGCCTGATACAGGCATATTCAGATGGATACTGTTTTTCTCCATGCCATCCAGATTGATCCTTGCTACTGCATAAAGGTCGCCTTCTTCCTCTATGGTTACATCTGCTTCAAAAGAAGCTCCGTCTGCAGCTACAGTCATATCGGTTGTAGACACTTCGCTGTTATCTGCACTTCTGTATACAGAAAGGGTAGCACTGGCTGATCCATATGCTGATGCATCTGCAGGCTGTCCGTCACTTTCCACGATCTT
The DNA here is from genome assembly GCA_963621525.1 of bacterium. GTDB lineage: Bacteria > Bacillota > Clostridia > Lachnospirales > Lachnospiraceae > Enterocloster. Next base: position 27,546 of record CAVFER010000001.1, read on the forward strand.
TGCTGCGAAATGGACTTCTGTGCCTTTGGCGATCTCTCCGCTCTGATCCCAGTCAATATCTACCTTAAAATCAGAGTTATAAACCATATCGATCTTTACTGCATCTCCCGGGATACCTCTTACCTGGATCTTCCAGTCTCCGCCTTCCGGAGTTGTAATTTTAATAACAGAGAAGGTCTGGGCTTTTACAGTCATGGCTGCCAGCTCATCTGCTGTATATGCCAGGCCGGATGGCTGGAATACAGAATAGCTTGCTGTCTGGCTTAAAGTGCTAAAGATAATATTTACTTCCTCTACACCTGTAGACGGTACTGTAAAAGGAATATCCATCACACCGCCATCCGGGATCGCCCCGTCTACCAGCGGGATGGTTTCGGTTGTGTAGATCATATTGTAGAATTTAGCAAATACATCCTTTAAGTCTTCTGCATTGCTGACTTCCATGAATACACCGCCGGTAGCATTGGAAATATCTGCCAGCTCCGCAGGATTGGCTGCGCCGTTTGCATTTAAACAGATAGAATAGATGGGATAGGTATTCGCTCTTGCACGGTTGATGGCATCCTGCTTGTTGGCACTGGACTGGGCCAGCAGCTGTCCTGATGTATCAGAAGGAAGATCTGTATTTCCGTCAGACAGAAGAATGATGGCAGACGGTAAAGAAGTATCCCGTCCCTCATCCAGCATGGTTGCTGCCAGCTGGATTGCTGTACCAATATCTGTATCACCTGCAACAGCACTGTTTCTTAAAGTCTGGGAGATTTGCTCCTTCATGGCTTTTCCGTTTACTTCCTGAAGGTCAATTTTTCCGGCGATCCCTTCATTGAATATAACTGCACCGATCCGGTTGCCTTCATCTGTTGCCAGTCCCAAAAACAGATCCATTGCTTCATAACGCCAGAGAGCTGAATCCGTCTGTTTCATAGATCCACTGGCATCCAGTACAAATATTACATTATAACGGCTGGCTGTAGCTCCTGTAGGCTCTGCCTGGCTTGTAAATACTCCCAGGCTCATGACAAATACCAGTATCAATGCCATAAACCTGCATAATCTGCGTCTTCTTCTGTCCATAAATTTCCTTCGCTCCTAAATCCTTTTTTCTATTTTTGCTTCACAGAACTGTCTGCCTGTGTTTTTGTCTGCGCCTGTGTCTGCTTTTCCACCTGCACTTTCGGCTGCACTTCTGTCTGTTCTTTTATCTGCGTTTCCGTCTGCACATCCGCTTCCGGTGAGCTTTCAGCCTCTGCACTGCCATATCCCAGACCTCCCGTGATAACCGCTCCCAGAACAATAAGAGTTACCACCACATCCATAATGAAAGCAGGAACCGGATGTTCTCCTCTCCTTCGGACAAATGCCAGTACACACCAGAGCAGAACCGCTGTAATACATAAGATTAAAACAACTATCTGCATCTTTCTCTCCTCTAAATATTATATTATCCTCTGTAGTTATCGTATGTAGTTTCGTAGTAATCATAGAAAAGCATGCCCATTTCATATAGGAAATCCTGGATTTCATCTTCTGTCCAGGTACCGGCAAATACCTGCCTTACTTTTGCTTCAAAAGCAGCCTGGCTTCTGTATTTATGATCCAGATATTCTTCCTGCAATGTGGACTTTGCCATGTAAATGCGGTCTTCTACAGAACCTACATAGGTCCAGCTTCCTTTTGCGTCACGCTGCATGATACAGCCTGACTCATCATAACGCATGCCGTTTCGGACTGTATTGCGGATCACAGAACCATCTGTCTCTGTCTGATAATAATAATTTCCGTCTGTAAACGTTCCTGACTGCATTTCCCCGTTTTCGTTCATATAATAGCGTTTTCCGCTTAACTCAAGCCAGCCGGTATGCATTACACCGCTGTCATAGCAGAAATACCATTTTCCGTTCTGGTTGATCCAGCCGGTCTTTATATAGCCGTTTTCATCAAAGCAGTACCATTTATCCCCTACTCTGTTCCATCCTTTTGCATAACTGCCATTACTGTACTGATACCACCAACCATTGTCATCTTTCTGCCACTGGTCTGCATATGCAGTTACTCCAAAAGAACTCATCATGATCGCTGATACAGCTGCAGCTAATACTAAATTTCTTTTTCTCATTATCCTCTCTCCTTTTCTTGTGATTCTTTATAAAAAATTTCCTTTATTTACCATATGATCGCAGGCCCCGGCAGTGTAGGTGACGCTGTAGTTGGCGGCGGTGCCGTAGTCGGCGGTTCTGTAGGTGGTGGTGCCGCAGTCGGTGGCTGTGTTGGCGGCGGCGCTGTTGTGGTCGGTGGCTGTGTTGGCGGCGGCGCTGCTGTAGTTGGCGGCTGCGTCGGTGCCTCTGTCTGTGGTTCTGGAGACAGTGTTTCTTCCGGTGTGGCTTCTTCCGGTGTCGTTTCCTCCGGTGTGGCTTCTTCCGGTGTAGTTTCCTCCGGTGTGGTTTCTTCTTCTGTAGTTTCCTCTTCCACAGTTTCTTCTTCTGACTGCTCTAACTCAGATGTTTCTGGCTCCGTGCTTTCATAAGCTGTAGTTATATCCGCCACTTTATCCGGCTTTGTTCCAGAACCACTGAAAAGCTTTGCTGCCAGGGCAACCACTGCCACTGCTGCTATTAAGAACAGGAGTCTGTTGTTCTTTTGCCGGGATACCGGCTGTTCTTTCGGCTTTTCTGTTTTTTTCTCCTGTTGAAGTACTGCCTTTTCTTTCTCTTTTCGTTCTTTTTCTTCCAGCAGCCTTTTCTTTGTTTCAGCCTGTCTGTTCTTTTCCTGCTCCATTCCATAAGCTTCGCTCCAGTCGGTCCCCACTGCCGCGATGGCTATATCATCTCTGATCTCACTATCCGGTGCAGGCTGGAAGCGGATTTCCTCTTTCTGTTCTGATACAGACGGCCAGTCTATTTTTTTCCAAAAATCAGTAAGATATTTATATAATTGGTCTTTATCTTCAAAACACTTTCTCAGTCCATCCGTTGCAACTACCGCTAATTTGGGCTTTCCTGCTGCAAAAGCGTGCCGAAACTCCTGTATCGCTGTCCGGTCACAAAAGGAAGTACAATATGCTCCTTTGCACTTTTCATTCCATGGCAGCGGTTCCCTTGCTTTTCCCGTATTTTCAACAAAAATACAATCCCCGTTTCCATTTCTCAACGCGATCGTATAATTTTCTGTTATGATCACAGCTGTTATACTGGCACTATAGGCATATTCCGTATTTTTTCCTTCCTGATATGCCTTTTTATATTTTTCAAAAACTGCATCTTCCCCAATTCCCTCTATCTCTTCTGAGAAAAAGGGAGTTGCACTTAAATGATCCTTTACTGCATCCTGCCACCTTGTGATAATACTGCCTTCTAATTGGCGCAGCATCTGTTCCCGGGCTTTGGCATTTGTAAGGAGCTTTTTTTCATTTGCTCCCGCTGCAAAAATCCTGGCAGCCTCTAATGTAGCCTTTGCTGCAAGACTTGCTCCTATGAAGCTTCTGATATACGGCTTATCATTTCGTCCCCCTGCCGCCACTATGATTTTTACTTTTTCGTTTTCATAACAATCTGCATAATCTCTTCTAAGCTCATGCTTTTCCAGATGGTCCGCACCACAGATCACTGTTTGAAAAACACAATAGTTTTCCTTCATCCTGTCACCTTTGTTTCTGTAATCCTAATTTCACTTTTACCTATCTGAACAGACATTCCTGCCTTAACAGGAAGGGTTTCTCCAGGTTTTACCAAAAATCGGGTATCTTCATATTGTGCTGCCCACTGCTGCTGTGTTTTATTTAAAATGTAGCACAGCTTTGCATTTTCACCTCTGGCAATCTCCCCTGCTACCTCTGAAGGATCCGACAAAACGCCAGGATCCAGCTGGCTCATATAGATCCTGTTTCCGGGTATCAGGAAAAACCTTCGTTTTTTTTCTCTTTCTCCTGTTTCCCAGCTTAGCTGTGCGATTTCTTCTATTTCCTTCTGCTTTTCTTCCTGGCCTTCCGTCTTTTTTCCTCCCCCTCCAGCCAGGATCTTTTCCGTTCCGTCAGGACCTGGAAATACAGAACTGCGCACAAAATCAAGAGTGCGGTACCAAAGTGCTGCCGAAACTCCCTCTGTATTATTGGTCATAACAGTCTGGGAAAAAGCATGGTAAAAATTCATTTTTATATACTCCGGGCAGTAATCCCAAAGCTTTGAAACAGATAAATGGACACCTCTTACAGGACGGTTGCTGTCATTTTCCCTGTCAAAAATAAACAGCGGATCTGTACCGTAAAACTTGTTTAAGGCGATATCCTTTAATATCGGGCACCGGGCCACTTCATGGCCTTCTAATGGATGCTGCAGACATAAGATTTCAAATAAGAGAACTGACAGCAGATATTCATCTGTGATCAGATCAGGCTGCTTTTTTCCAATATAATACAGCGGGTGCATCAAAACAGAGACCTCACGCCCCCTTGCCCACTTTATATTTTCCAGATCTCTCAACCATTCTGCACCTGCAAGGAGTACTCTTCCTGTATTTCCGTTAATAAGAACATCTTCATTTGTCATGTTCATGAAACAGTACCCCTTCTTATGAAGGGAATCAAAGATCCAGACCAGTTCCAATGCAGCAGCGCAGCTTACAGACCAGCTTTTAAATCTCCTGCTGCCGTTCATATAGTTTTCTAATGGGATAAATTCAGAAGGGATCAGATCTGTAACATAACCAAATGCGCCATCTGTGCCCTCAAAAAAATCGGACGGCCATAACAGCCATGAAAATGGCGGTTCCTGCCCCGCCATATTTTTAATATTATTTTTAAATTCTTCCGGATCTTCAGCCAGATCTTCCATTTCTTCCCTGGTGAAAAAACATACCCGCACCGTTTTTCCTTCCAGAGAAGCCTTTATATTTTTTCTGTCACTTCCGTCTGTTACAACGGTTATTTTCCTGCCTTTTCCAGTAACAAATTCTTTCTTCATACATTACCCCTGAATCCTGATACAGTTTTAGGGTCAGACTATGAATATCAGGATTTCACCAAAAATACACATTTTCTTTTAATTATATCAGTTCATCTATTTCCAACAATATGTGACAGTAATTGTGACTTTTTAATACATTGATGTGTCACATATTGACGTGTTAGACTTTTATTTAATTTAGTCAAGGGGATCCACGTATGAACAGCTTTGGTAATTTATTGAGAATTTTTATTGAAAAAAGTGGTTATACAAACTATAAAATAGCGCAAAAGGCCTCTGTAAACCGAACCACTTTGCAGAAAATACTCTCCGGGGAGCGCAAGCCTTCCGATGTGATCTATAACAAAATCCTGCCTTTTCTAAAGCTGACTCCTTTAGAAAAAGCCCAGCTGTCTGAATCCTTTGAAATTTCCCAGATTGGAAATGATATTTTTGAAAGGCGGACTTATGTGCGGAAATTATTAGAGAAAATACCGGACATATCCTTTTTGCCTTACACGGAACAGCACAGCGAGGATACGGATATTGCTCTTCCTTCAAACACACATGATACCGCCTTATTTTACGGTACTTTTTCCATCCATCACCTGCTCTCACAGCTGATCCAGAAAGAATGCACCAAAGCTTCTCCCTGCATCCGGATCAATGCACCTGCCAACAGTTCTCTTTTCAGCTGCCTTATCTCTGACAATATGGACCTGTTATGCAGCCATTGCACATCCATCTGGCATCTTACCTGTTTTCTCCGCTCAGAAGATCAGACAGGTTCACCTATTTTTAACCTGCAGGTACTGGAAAATATCCTTCCTTTTCTGCCTCTTACAAAATTAAACTATCAGGTATATTACTACTATAAAAATGATCAAAACGAAGCAGATTACCGGCAGACAGCATTTCCATATTATATATTATTCTCTGATCTGGCTGTGCTGCTTTCTTCCGATTACAATACTGCCCTTTGTTTATCTGCACCTGAAATGATAACCCACATGGAAAATCATTTTAGTGCAGCCCTTATTAATTCCATGTCATTTACCACTACTTTTCAGGATCCACAGGATGTACTTCTGCATTTAATGGAAATGGATCTGAATGATCTTCCCTTTTATACCCTGGAATTTCAGCCCTGTCTGACAACTTACCTTACAGATAAGATCATCCAGTCACAGATCCGGCCAGAAGTGGAAAATGCAGAAGGCTTATCAAAAATGGTACTTTCAAGAGCCCAGCAGCTGCGAAAGCTGACCTCCCATGTATCCATATTCAGCAAATCCGGCCTCATTGATTTTGCCACTACCGGACGGATACGGGATCTGCCAGAAGAATACACCTATCCATTTTCCCTGCGGAACAGGATCTTCATTCTTGAATGCTTATACCAGGATATTATCTCCAATCAGCATACCTACTGTATGATCAATCCACTGGTATTTCCTGTTTCAAAAAATCTGGTCTGCCTTTTCCATCAGGATGCCTCTCTGGATTTTGGATATTTTTCCGGAAATAATGGCTGTTACAACTGCCTGCGTATCAAAGAACGTACCCTGATCGAAACCTTTGATGACTTTTTCCAGTATTTACAAAGTTCCTCTCTTATCTGCTCCAAAGAAGAAACTTTAGCAGCTATACGGAACTGCCTCGAGCAGTTAAAAGCATAGAAGATCTGCGCTATCCGGCGCACTACATAAAAAGTTGATGTGTTCAGTCTGTCCTCTGTCCACATCAACTTTCTTTTAGTTTTCGTATATTCCTATTTCTGCAATAACCGTATCTTCGTACTTTTCTCCTGCATAAACAGAATCAATACGGATATAAATACTGTCACATTCTACTGCTTTGTCCAGGACCACAAACTGCTGCTCCATTTTGTCCTCAAGTGTAACTGTATCGGATCTGACATCCGCTCCATCCTTGGAGAAGACAATGGACAGTTCTTTTGGACGTCCATTTGCATAATATTTCTCACTGCTGATCCAGCTGCCTGCATTTATGCTGATCGTTTTAACAGGCTTTGCTTCTGCAAAAGAAAAACGGATCGCTTCTCCTTCACCGTATCCTTCCACGCCTTCCTGCCATGATGTAGCAACATCACCATCCAGCAGATTTTCCGGTCCATAATACGTGCCTGAAGAAGAGGTCAGGCTGCTGCTCGCTTCTGCCTGGTCCGGATAAACCTCAGTCAGATTATTTACATTTACAGAGGATCCGTCTTTTAACTGTATCTCTGGATCTGTCTGCTGCTCTTCCTTTACCGCCTGGGCCTTTACGCCCGAAGGCATCAGGCGGAAGGGGCCTGCATCTGCCAGCAGCCACACCATGATCGTCAATATGAAAAACATAATAAAAGGAACTGTTGTCTTTTGCAGATTTTTGTCGATCTCAGGGATCTTTTCCTGTATATAAGAAATATCTTTTATATTATTCTTTCCTCTTGTAATGTTTTCCTTCGTATACCAGTTTACTGTTTCTTTCTGGAACTGCTCTGTAAGCTTTGTAAATGCTTTTTCTCTTTCTGACGCATCTCCTATGCATTTTTTTAATTGTTTCCAGAATTTACACTTTTTATTAGAAAGATACCCCTGCCAGATGCACAACAGTGCAAATGCAGCAAATACAGCGCTGTACATATTAAATGTCATATTAGAAAAATCCCATTCCCTTAACATCCAGATCCGTAACAGCATAACCATAACTATGGTTCCCTGGAGCATCGCCAGCCAGCTGCGTATACGACCGGGTTTTTTCGACTTTTTTATCAGTTCATCTGCATGTTTGGAAAGCTGCAGTTTCGTTCTTTCTGCTTCTTTTGCAAGCTGTGCTGCGCAATTTACAGCCTGAGTGTTGATCTGATCCATCTTCCGTTCCAGTCTTTTACTGGTATCAACATCTTTCTTTTCTCTCAAATATCCTATTGGAACAGGCATTCCTGCCTCTGTTTCCACAAAATATCCCCTGACATCCGTACATTCGATCCCAATAGCCTGGGGATCCTGATCTATAAGACCGGCCTGATATAAGACATAATTGTTTAACATCTTTCCTCTTATATCCCGGATCCAGCTATCTATATTTTCAATCATTTTCCGGAAACTGCTTACTGCCAGTGTATCATTTTCAGCAGAATGTTCTTTGCTGATGGAACGCAGCTCTTCTTTCCGGTCCAGGACAGCCTTTCCATCTTCTGAAACAGACTGGTAAAATGCAAGATGTTCATCCTGCAGGATCCAAAATTCAGGCATATCTTTGAAGACCTGGGCACAAAGCACCTGTATCCTCCGCTTCATCCCTGGAGCAGCCAGCTCAAGGCCAGTCAGGCCTTCTATATACAACCACTGTTTTCCTTTTTTACTGTCGATCCCGTCTTTCCACCGTCTGAATCTGACATCTTCCGTATAGCTCTCCAGCCAGGCAATGAAATTCTCATCCCTCATGCACTCACAAAGGACATCTTCTCTTTTTTTCTGTTCCTGAATGTTGTATAAATATTTAACAAACTCTTCCGGATCCTCAAACATATTTTCAAGATCCATTGCGTAACTTCCTGTATACATAATAGTTCCCCGCCACTTCTTTTGTTCTATGCTTCTATTATACGTGTGGGTATCTATTCAAACAATATGTGGCAGTTTGTGTGACATACTGTGTGGCAAATTATAAAAAAAGACCCTACGCAATCTCTCGCGCAGAGTCTCAAAATACTTACATATTTTAATCAAATATTATTCGCATACATATGGCATGAGTGCGATGTGGCGAGCGCGCTTGATAGCTACAGTTAAAGCTCTCTGATGCTTTGCGCAGTTGCCAGTGATACGACGAGGAAGGATTTTACCTCTCTCAGATACGTATCTCTTTAATTTGTTAGTGTCCTTGTAATCGATAACGCCGTTCTTATCGCCACAGAAAACGCAAACTTTTTTTCTTCTGCGCATTCCGCCTGGTCTTCTCATCTTAGCGCCCTCTGGTCTGTCTGTTTTATTAAATGCCATTGGTGTTGTCCTCCTTTATTATTAACCATGGAACATGTCCGGCTTAATAGAGCCTAGTTGAACGGAAGTCCTTCGTCTTCAACTCCGTCCGGAATGTTCATAAACCCATCACCAATCGCGCTGGTAGGAGCCGGTCTCTGAGATGGAGCTGACTGTCCATAGCCGCTCATATCAGATGCCGCACCCTTACTGTCTGCGAACTCCTGGTCATCAAGGATGACTTCGGTGGTGTATACTCTCTGACCGTCCTTATTTACATAGCTGCCTGTCTGGAGCCTTCCGGAAACCAATACACGCATGCCCTGACGGAAATACTTCTCTGCAAATTCACCTGCGCGGTCAAATGCTACACAGTTGATAAAATCTGCGGTCTGTTCACTTCCATCCTGACCTCTGCGGCCTCTTCTGTCCACTGCAAGAGTGTATCTGGCAATTGCCATAGAACGCTCTCCCTGTGAATATCTTACTTCCGGATCTCTTGTTAATCTGCCCATTAAGATAACTCTGTTCATACGGTCACACTTCCTTTTTTTACTCCGTTTTCACGGTCTGGGTATTCTTATGCCTCAACCTTAACGCATAAGTATCTGATCACTGGTTCCATAATACGAACGTGAGCTTCTACTTCGTTAGGGCATACAGAATCGGACTCAAACTGGATGAAGTAGTAGTATGCTTCATGAGACTTCTGGATCTCATAAGCAAGTCTCTTCTTACCCCACTCATCTACGTTGGTCACAGTGCCACCGAAACGGGTGATGTAACCTTTTACCTTTTCGATTGCTGCTGCACGCTCTTCGTCTTCAAGCTTCACATTCAGAACAACGGTTAATTCGTACTTGTTCATCTTGTTTTACCTCCTTGTGGTCTCTGGCCCCTGCTTTCAGTTTCAGGAGCAAGGATTTTATATGTCACGAATAGTTATTTTAACAAAAAAAGACTTTAAATGCAAGACCTTTTTGCAATTTTTTAATTTTTATTATTTGCAAACATTACCGCATATTCAATAGAATTTCTAAGGCTTAATTCACTTGCCGTACCGGTTCCGGCCTGGTCAAATGCAGTTCCGTGATCTACAGATACTCGGATGATAGGCAGTCCTAAAGTGATATTTACACCTGCCACTGCATCCCATGCTTTCTTTTCATGGCTGTATACAAAGCCTACTACCTTTAACGGGATATGACCCTGATCATGGTACATGGCAACTACGATGTCATACCAGCCGCCTCTTGCTTTGGAGAATACGGTATCAGGCGGTACAGGTCCGTCTGCGTTGATGCCTTCTGCCTTTGCTGCCTCAATTGCAGGGATGATCTCATCGATCTCTTCTCTTCCAAACAGGCCGTGTTCACCGCTGTGTGGGTTTAAACCTGCTACGCCTACCTTTGGCTCCTTAATGCCCAGATCCTTACATGCCTTATCCGCAATACGGATCACGTCTAATACACGCTGCTTCTTTACGCGGTCGCAGGCTTCTCGCAGGGAAACATGGGTGGAAACATGGACTACACGCAGATTTTCATGTGCCAGCATCATAGTATAGTTCTTGGTGCCGGTCATATCTGCGTAGATTTCTGTGTGTCCGGAATAACGATGTCCTGCCAGATTTACTGCCTCTTTATTGAAAGCATTGGTAACAGTAGCATCTACCTTCTTATCCATCGCCAGTTCAATGACCTTTGTTACGTATTTAAAAGCGGCATCTCCGCACATAGCAGAAACTTCCCCTCTTTTTAGCTGTGCTATGTCAACCAGTCCCATATCCAGCACATCAATGGTTCCGTATTCATATTTTGCTTCCGAAACATCCTTAATGGCATGGATCTTCATTTCTGTATGTCCTACAATCGGAAGTGCTGCTTCCATTACGCAGGCATCGCCTACTACTACCGGATTACACAGGTCATATAAGGACTTGTCTGCGAATGCTTTTACTGTGATCTCCGGTCCGATACTGGCCGGATCTCCCATGGTGATACCCACAATCTTCTTTTCGCTCATATCTGCCTCCTGAAATTGGAATAGTACAGGACCGGATGCTTCCACCCGGTCCCACTTATCTTACAGCCAAACCAGCTGCACTTATTTTTTTATCTGTTTATTTACTTTGCTGCTCTGCGTTTTTCCTCTACCTTATGGAGCCATGATACGAAGATCGGGCAGCAGATAGCGGTTACGATGATAGCTGCTGTGATCTGAGCAGTTGCTGCTTCGGATACTGCCAGTAAAGTTGCGTCTACAGCTGCTACCGATGCAGGAGTTGCTGCTGCGTTTCCTGCTGTTGTACCAATCGCACCTCCGACTTCCGGATGATCCATCTTTAACAGTTTGTATACAAGGTATCCGGCAAGACCTGTAATAAGAGTACAGCCAACGCCTAAGATGATACCAGGGCCGCCTGCCTTGATAAGGTTTATGATGTTTAAGCCAGCGCCCAGAGGGAATGCGAAGAATGGGATCAACATAGAAGCACCTGGTTCGCAGAACTTACGGATGTCTTCGTCTAAGTTGCCCATGATACAGCCAATGATTACAGGAATGATACAGCCGATCAGTACGGACATTGGGATCTTTGCAACACCGGCAGCACCTAAAGCTACCATGGTGAAGAAAGGACCATCGTTGATAGAAAGGATAGAAACAGCACCTACGTCTGTTGCATCACCGTACTCACCGGCTAATGCTGCGTACAGACCACCATTGGAGTTTGCCAGCGCACCTACAATTGCCAGTGTGGACAGTCCCAGGAAACCGGCTTCGCCAAACAGCTTACCGCAGATCAGACCAATGATAATACCAACACCAACTTTAACGGCGGTAATTACAATGCCTTTATAAACGGTAACACCTGCTTTTTTAAAGTTAATGGTTGTTGCATTACAGAAAATAAACACTGCCAAGATCGGCATTGCACCTGATTTCCACAGGTATGTAGTAAATGTACCGTCAAACATGGTCCATATTGTACCACCAAAGAAGGTATTGATAATTGCACCTAACAGCAGCGGAACTACCATTAAACCACCAGGAATTTTTTTCACGTTTTTCAGAATGTTCATTCTAGTATCCCCCTCACATCAAATCATAGTTTTATTTTGCTGCGATCAGTCTTAAAATGTTATCTACTGTATAAGCCAGGTTCTCCTTGCTGTGATGACGGCTTACGGAGAAGTCCTGAGGCAGACGGTTGATCGGGAATACAGCAGTTACGCCCATTTCATATGCCTTATCGATCTCTGCGTCATCTGCACTGCCTACAACAGCGATCACATTTTTATTCTGCTTCTTTGCACGCTCTGCAATACCGATAACAACCTTACCGCGAAGGCTCTGGGAATCCAGCTTTCCTTCACCGGTGATAATGTAATCAGCATCACTGATCATTTCGTCAAACTTTACAGTATCCAGAACCGTCTGGATACCCATCTGCAGACGGGAGTTGAAGAAAGCGATCATGCCTGCGCCCATAGCGCCTGCTGCACCGGTTCCAGGAACTTCACTGATGTCTTTGCCGATGGCTTCTGTGATTGCGCGGCTTAAATTCTTGATACCTTCATCCAGCTCCAGTACCATTGCCTCATCTGCGCCCTTCTGAGGTCCGAAGATGTGGGATGCGCCGGTTGGTCCGTACATTGGGTTATCAATGTCGCACATGGTAACGATCTCAACTTTGTTTAAGATCTCTGCCTTGCCGCTTAAGTCGATCTTGCAGATATCTGCAGTGGTTCCTCCGGTTGGGACGAATTCCTTACCGCCTTTGTCATAGAATTTAACGCCGACTGCTGCTGCTGCGCCGCATCCGCCGTCATTGGTACTGGATCCGCCCAGTCCAACGATGATCTTTTCTACGCCGCTTTCAGCTGCTGCTAAAATCAGCTGTCCCACACCATATGTAGTGGTCTTTCTTGGGTCCTTGCGGTCTTCTACTAATGGAAGTCCTGCGCAGGAAGCCATTTCAATGACTGCTGTCTTGCCTTCATTGATCAGGCCGTAGTAGGAATCCATATCTTCAAAATATGGATTTTTAACCTTTACAGTTACCTTACTTCCGCCTAAAGCTGTGATAAATGCGTCTACAGAGCCTTCGCCGCCATCTGCAACAGGAACGCAGGCTGTCTCAGCCCCGGGAAAATGCTTTTCTACTTTTTCCTTTGCGATCTCACAGATCTGCTCAGAACTCAAAGTTCCTTTAAAGGAATCAGGAATGAGAACAAATTTCATGTCTGTCTATCTCCTTTTTCTTTGTTTCATCTGTCCACTTTATTACTCTCTGACGATAACAGATACGCCATCCGGGATAACAGTTACCTTGTAGTCATCCTTCTTAACGATGGCTTTTGCCTTCTCCATAGCTTCTTCCATGCTGTGTGCAGGAACCATATGCAGGTCTCCTACTAACTGGTCATCGCAGGATGATACGAATACTACCGTTGCCTTTAACAGCAGTCTTGCAAAGATCTGTGACTGCCACTGGTCGATAATGGTCTCTTCCGGTTTTCTGTCAAGGAAGGTTTGCATCATACGGTTCAGATCCTTCTCATCACGGAAGGTCTCATGGAAGTACTTGCCACCATGTCCGTCAGCTGCCTTGGAAAGCATGATGATAACGCCGCCTTCTTTTACAGTTGCCTCAGCTGCGGTCATACCCTTTACAGACTGATAAATGTTCTGATCCAGAGGATATCCGCCGTTAGTGGAGATAACGATATCGGCCGGAATTGCATCTACCTGGCACTTGGAAGCTAAGAACTCACGTCCAACTCTGTGAGCCAGATCACAGTCACCAGCTACTGCGAAAATAGGATCATGGGCTGCGTCAATCACTACGTTTACGATGAAATCCAGTCTTGCTGCTCTTGCTGCATACAGCATATCATTGTGGATCGGGTTTCCTTCAATGACACCGGTACGTGCATGAGGATCAGCGATAAATCCGGAGTTGTGGTTGTACATAACAGTCTCACGGCTTGCAACGCCTGGAAGAACGCTCTTTCTGCCGCCGGAGAAGCCTGCGAAGAAGTGTGGCTCAATAAAACCTTCTGCTACTAACAGGTCTGCTTCTGCTGCCAGACGGTTGATGATCAGATTGCCGCCGGAAGGAAGCTTTCCAAGGTATACCAGGTTGTCCTTGTCATCACAGTCATGAACTACGATCTTCTCATTCGCCATGATCTCTGGACCGAATTTTGCTGCCAGCTCTTCTTTTGTAGTGGTTCTGTGAAGACCAGTAGAAATAAGAATGGTAATGTCTGCATCAGGATTGCCCTTGCGGATCTCAGCTAAGATCAGCGGCATCATGATATGGCTTGGAACAGGTCTTGTATGGTCAGAAGAAATAACAACGATCTTTTTCTTTCCAGCTGCCATATCGCACAGTCTTGGTGTTCCGATGGGATGCTCCAAAGCGTCCTGAACCAGTTCAGCGCCGCTCTTTGGTGCCTTGTAGCTGTGAAGCTCCGATAACAGCACTCCTGCGAAATGCTCATCTTCGATCTTTGCTGTTAATTTTTCTTTTCCATAAGGTAATAAAAATTCTTTCATCTCTGTTTCCTCCTGTTTTGAATGGACGTTTTAATAATTGAATCGTTACGTTTTTATTTACTTTAACGCCCTACACTTCTTTGATCTTTCGCAGTGCAAATACCGCTGCATCATCTTCTCCAAAGGCACCAGCCTTTGTAACCAGCTTCATTCCTTCGTACTTTCCGCCTTTTACCCGTACCAATGGGATGCCTACGCGGATCTCAGAAAGGATCTCGGAACCGTCTGCTTCAATGTTCATCAACATTCCAAGAGCTGTATCACCCCCTGTAAGGAATACGCCAGAAACCTTTACCTGTTCCAGAATCTCCATTGCCAGATGACCAATTATAGAACGGACCTTATCGCCCGTCTCTACAGGATCAAGTCCCAGTGTCTCACCCGCATCAAAGGAAAGCTCCAGTTCGCTGCGGTCATAAGCTGTGTTGGTAAGAAGAATGGTATCTTTTCCTGCTTTTAAAGAATCTACTGCTTCTTTCAGATAAGACTGTGTATCCTCTTTTCCGGAGAGAATGTCATGCATAGGAAGCTTCACCATTTTAATCCCCGCTTCCTCACAGTACTTCATCTGCCGGTTGGTAACGGTGCTTACGCTTGCAACCACTCCCAGTGCCGGAAGAGATGGACGTTCCAGTTCCATCAGGTTATCTGCCAGACCCGCGGTACCAATGTAAAGTGCCTTCTTTCCGGTTCTTGCAACTGCCTTTAAAACTCTCTTTAAGTCATCATTACAGTCTGCATCGCACACATAAATTCGACCTTCCGTAAAGTCAAGATCATCACTTCTTACATCCGGAAGCCTCTTTAAAACAACCTTTTCTTCATAATATCTTCCCAGCATCCGTACCAGATTGTCTTCTACCACTGGGTTCTTCGGGTCACTTGCAAGTTCTGTGCGGCAGATTTCCACCCCATTTAAGCACTGCACACCGTCTACGGTAGTTCTCTTTAAATCAGGAAGAGCCGGTGCAAAGATCATCAGCTCCGGTTTAAAATGCTCATCTACTGCCTTGATCTCTGCTGCAATATTTCCTCGCATGGTGGAATCTACTTTTTTGATCACATAGCGGAATCCGTCAAAATCCACATCCTCCAGTGCATGGGATACGATCTCATATGCATGATCCGGATGAACAGTTCTGGACTCCGTGTCAATGACAATGGACCGGTCTGCACCCATTGATTTTCCGCTGAATAATACTTCCGTCGGGAAACCTCTTCTGCGCAGCTGAACTCCGGTATCATTGGCTCCGGTAAAATCATCTGCAATGATCAGGTATCTTTCTTCCAACCATTTCACCACCTTTCTGATCGTTCATTTTTGAAACACTTTTATGAGAGTTCATATCCTTTTTAGATTTATTTCTCATTTGTTTTATATTCTACATGGTTTTGCCTTTCTATTTCAATGAATTTGTAGTATAATATGTTTAATTTTGCAACATTCATGAACATGAGGTACCCTAAATGATAAAAAAAATCCGTATACTTGGAATTGCTCCCTATAAAGGACTTGTCACTCTTATGAAACAATGTGCCCTGCAGTACCCTGAGATTGAGCTTACCGCCTATGCAGGAAGCATGGAACAGGGACTTGCTCTTGCCAAACGCTACAGTGAACATTATGACTTTATCATCTCACGTGCAAACACCGCCAATATGATCTCCCGATCTGTGCATATCCCGGTCATCGATATTGGTATTGGTTACTACGATGTGCTGCGATGTATTAAAATGGCCCAGAACACCGGGACAAAATTTGCCCTTTTAGGCTTCCAGTCCTTAACTGTCATTGCAAAGAACCTCTGCGACCTGTTACAGATTCATGTAGACATCTTCTCTTTTTCTGTAGACAACTGGAAAGACTCCGGTAATCTCTTAGACCGGATGAAAGAACAGGGATACAAGACCGTTGTCTGCGATATGATCCCTTATGACCATGCAAAGATGATCGGACTTACACCTATTCTTCTTACTTCCAGTGCTGAAAGCGTAAAACAGGCCATGGAACATGCCATTGGCACCTGGCAGCAGTACCAAAAGGTGTGCAATTCCAATGCCATGATGCAGGCTCTGATCCGCAGCAGCTCCAATCAGTATCTGATCCTGGATTTGGATGGCCGCTGCCATTACTCCACAGTGGATGATGAAAAGGAAGAAGATTTTATCCAGAGCCTGCAAAAGGAACTTGGAAAATGCCGTTCCTCTTCCAGGCGGTCTTTCTTTATCACACTGGGAAATCAGCTGTATTCCGTCCGCTCCAGTCTGGCTGAAGAAGGAGATTTTCCTTATATTATCTTCCGGATCATGCTTTCCAAAATCCCTTTAAGCCACTCCAAATACGGCATTACCATTATGGATAAGGAACAGGCCCTGCAAAATTATGTTGAAAGTTTCTACAGCAATACAGAACTTTCCCGAAGCACTGCCTCTGCCATGGACCAGTCTAACACTGCCTCTGCGCCCCTTATGATCACCGGAGAGATTGGTACGGGAAAGGACCGCGTGGCCTATCTTCACTATGCAAAAAGCCAGTTTAAGGACAATCCTTTGTATGTAGTCAACTGCGCCATGTTAAATGATAAAACCTGGAATTTCCTGATCAACCATTACAATTCCCCATTTACAGATAATGGAAATACCATTTATATTTCCAATCTGGGGGTTTTATCCCACCCGCAGCAGAAACAGCTGCTGTCCATTATCATAGATACTAACCTGCATATAAGAAATCGACTGATCTTCTCCTGCGCTCAGGAAAAGAACGGACATATGCCCCATGCAGCCCTGGAATATACCAACATGCTTGGCTGTGTGCCCATTCCTATCAAACCACTACGGGAGCAGAAAAATGACATCGTCCCCTCAGCTGCCCTTTATATTGATACCTTAAACCAGAATCTGGGCCGTCAGGTAGTAGGACTAGATGAGGGTGCTGCAAATCTTCTTATAGAATATGAATATCCCTGCAACCGCACTCAGTTTAAGCGCATATTAAAAAAAGCAGTGCTGGAAACCAACACTGCCTATATATCCCGTGATACCATTGAAAAAATATTAAAAGAAGAAGCCACCTTTTTCCCTGATGCCCCTGGTTCCTGCGTAATGACACCTTCCAAAATGCCACAGGAAAAAGAAAGTTTCATTTTAAACTTAGAACAGCCTCTTGACCGCATCAATCAGGACATTGTCCAGCATGTATTAAACAGCTGTAATGGAAACCAGACTGCTGCGGCAAAGAAACTGGGGATCAGCCGGACCACTCTGTGGCGCTATATCAACCGGTAATTTCGCCTTTCTTCTTTAATCCTTTTGTATTCTTCTCTACCAGCCTGCGGGCTATCATGATCTGGTGCCCGCAGCCGGTACATTTTAAGCGGAAATCCGCTCCCACTCTTAGTATCTCCCATTCACTGCTTCCGCATGGGTGGGGTTTTTTTAATTTTACGATATCTCCTACTTCGTAATTTAAATGTTCTCCCGGCATATTTGTTTCTCCTGTTTGTGCCAAAATTGCTGTTTTTTCAAAATACTGTTTTTCAAAATCCTATCCTAAAACTGCTTCGATAGCTGACAATTCTTCCTCAGCCAGAGCCGGCATATGGACTACCTTTACATTATCTTCTAACTGAGCCATGCTGCTTGCACCAATCAGCACGCTCGTTACCTCCGGACGGCGCAGTACCCAGGCAAGAGCCAGCTGTGCAAGAGTCTGTTCTCTGCTTTCTGCGATCTCATTTAAACGGCGGATCTGATCTAATTTTTCTTCTGTAAGATAGCGATCTCCAACTGTAGTTCCCTTTCTGGATGCTCTGGAGCCTTCCGGCACTCCGTGAAGGTATTTATTAGTAAGTGCGCCCTGAGCCAGCGGGCTGTAGCAGATACAGCCAACCCCTTCCTTTTCCAGTAATTGTAAAAGACCATCTTCCGGCCAGCGCTCAAACATATTGTAACGCGGCTGATGGATGAGACACGGGGTTCCATTTGCCTTTAAAATGGCAATGGCTTTCTGCGCTTCTTCTTTTTTATAGTTGGAGATTCCCACATAAAGTGCTTTTCCCTGACGCACCATATCAGATAAGGCGCCCATAGTCTCCTCTAACGGAGTCTGTGGGTCTGGTCTGTGGTGATAGAAGATGTCCACATAATCAATACCCATACGCTTTAAGCTGGCATCCAAACTGGACATAAGGTATTTTCTGGATCCCCAGTTTCCATAAGGTCCCGGCCAGAAATCATATCCCGCTTTAGATGAGATCAGCAGCTGTTCCCTGTAAGGTCCCAGATCTGATTTTAAGATCTTTCCCAGATTTTCCTCTGCCATTCCTCTTGCAGGAAAACCATAATTATTTGCCAGGTCAAAATGGGTGATGCCTAAGTCAAACGCACGTAACAGAATCTTTTTTTGCTCTTCTAAAGGTTTTTCCAGACCAAAATTCTGCCACATTCCCAGGGAGACTCTTGGAAGGAGAATGCCGCTTCTTCCGCAACGTTTGTATTCCATCTGCTCATATCTGTTTTCTGCTGCTGTATACATATGTATCTCTTCCTTTCTTTTAAACTACCGCTCCCAGCACTTTTCCAATACTGTCTGAGATCACCAGATCTGCCTGGGAGTCTCTGGAAGTTACGCTTTTATTGATCAGAACCAGTTTGTTACCTCTGTAGTAATCGATGAGACCTGCTGCCGGATAAACTACAAGGGATGTTCCGCCGATGATCAGCATGTCCGCATTGCGGATATAGTTAATGGACTTCTGGATGGTACGGTCATCTAATCCTTCTTCATAAAGGACCACATCCGGTTTGATACGGCCGCCACAGGTACAGGTAGGAACGCCGTCGCTGTTTCTTACATAGTCCAGATCATAAAACTGGCCGCAGCGGGTGCAGTAATTTCTATGTACAGAACCGTGAAGCTCCAGCACCTCTTTGCTTCCTGCCATCTGGTGAAGGCCGTCAATGTTCTGGGTGATCACAGCCTTTAATTTTCCCGTTTCTTCCAGTTTTGCAAGAGCTTTGTGGGCCGCATTTGGCTTTGCATCAGGAAACAGCATGCGGTCCTTGTAGAAACGGTAAAATTCTTCCGGATTTTGTACATAAAAGCTGTGGCTGATGATCCGTTCCGGCAGATATTTATATTTCTGGTTGTACAGTCCGTCTACACTGCGGAAATCCGGTATGCCGCTTTCTGTAGAAACACCGGCCCCGCCAAAGAATACAATATTGTCGCTTTCATTGATCCAGTCTCTTAACTGCTGCCATTTTTCATCCATATGCGTTTCCTCCTACACTACCTCATCTATAAATACTCCCCGCAGCGTCCCCACATACTCCGTCCAGAACGGTGGCACAACACTTAATATTTCTCCTAAAGGCTTGTACCCAAAGATCCACTGTGCCAGCTCGTCAATGTTGATTTCCAACACCTCACTGGAGGATGGAACTGCCTGCTCGCTGCCTTCTGCTTCTGTCTGCAGCCCCAGACCATTCATCCGCTCCAGAGTGCTTCCATTTTTTTTCAATTTCCACAGCCAGCGACCTTCATTTTCCGGGATAATGGGATCTTTTACACATAAAACCGCCTGAAATCTGTCTTCCGGAGCATCTTTATTTAAACCGATAACCTCTAACAGGGCTTTCATATCTGTAATCCGGGCCATGATTGCCGGGTGCGTATCTGCCGGTTTTATTTCAGATAAGCTGTAATAGAACCGTTCTTCTCTCTTTCCAAGTCCCCACCATGCCTCTAAAGCATGAAGCTTTCCGTCTTCTTCATACCAGCCGGTCACTTCTCCCGCTTCGCTTTCCAGTTCTTTCTTAAGAAGCTCCATATAAGCCTTATCTCTTATTGCATAAACTTCATAATGCTTATCAAGCCAATCATTCAGCCAGTGAGCCAGTTCTTCTGCCTTTTCTGCCAGATCCACCTGCCTCTTTTCCAGATTTTTTTCCGGTTCATCCTCTGACTTGCACACCGGCTGGTCATAGATAAAGGCAAACTGAAATGGCCGGTAGATGGCCTCTGCTGCAGGCATCAGAAAGCAGAAAGGCTTTTTCTCCTGTTTTAAATCCTTAAGTATTTTATAAAGGATCTGGCTCATATAGCCTTTATGGCGCTTGTCGGCAGCCGTTGCCACACCTACGATATAGGGCAGTTCCCATTTTCTCCCATTTACAGAAATGGTATAAGGATTTAAGTGGGCCATGGTGAGAAGTTTTCCTTCTTCTCCTTCTATGGCAAGAACCTTACTGCCTGGAAGTTTTTCAGAAAAATAGTAATCTGCAAAGCTTTTGGAATCTTCTGGAAATGCCTCTTCCCATAAGGGTCTGCATTTTCCATATTCACTTTTCTCTAAATATCGTACCATATCTGCCTCTTTCTGCCCAGCATCATCATTGGTCATTTCAGTTTTCTTATAACTCTAATACTTCTTCTTAACTGAATATTTTCTTGCAAAATCCACCGGATAATAGCTCATTTTCGCCTTGCGCAGTCCGGGCATGCCTACATCATCTTCTCTGTTTACTAAAACTACATCCGGAAATTCGTGAACTAAAAACTGCTGGTTAATGAACTGATACAGACCATTGATCTGCGGGTCTGCCTTTTCAATATGGATCACTGCCATATTTTCCCGCTCATTTAAGCTTCCTACTGTAAATGCCTTTAATTCCCCGTCAATGTAAACGCCTGCCATTGGTACATTAAGTACCGAGCAGTTCTTTAAAATATCATGAATACCGGCTACTTCGTAATCCAGAGAGATCTCATTTTCATAAGATTCTACCTTCTGCTGTCTCCATTTTTCCATAAACTGCCATACTTCCTGTCGGTCAGAGCAGCAGATCCTGCGGTATTCATATCTGCCTTCATAGGTCTTTAAGAACCCGTTTAAGCGATTTTTCTTTTTGTGGAGTTTCTTTCCAGCCAGTGTACGCATGGCGTTTCCATCGTAAAGATAATCTTTTAAGTCATCTAATTCTGTCACTTCAAACTCTGTCGGATCCAGATTCAGATATTCTACCGCTTCTGCGTCAGCCAGAGAAATATAGAACGGTTTATGAAGCACATTGTCAAAATAATCTACCATCTGGTAGAAGAAGTGCGCAAGATCTTCTTCCTTACAAAGAGGCATGGCGCTTGAAAGGATTCCGTCCTTTTCCATAAGCCATAAAACTGCTTTGTCTTCACTGACTGCACATTCTACCTTGTAATAATCTTTCCATAAAAAAGAGTCCAGGAATACGCTGTCACAGGTTCTGTTGGGCCTGAGACCATAAAAAGGGCGCAGCCTGGACATATCTTCAGCCTCTACAGGCCTAAATTTTAAATCCATTTCGTACCTCATTTCTTTTTTCATTCGCCATACTATGATAACACATATTTCATCTATCTTACATTACTTTTTTTCTCCATATTCCCTTGCACATTCTCCGCCTGCGGCGTGTTGCAAATGCGACATATTTCTTGGCCGCCGCAGTGCGATCCGCACAGAGCGTTTTTTAATTCATAGATTGCACCTTCCTATGAATCAAAAAACACCTGCCGTTCTCATAGTCTTTCGCGAAAGTCTATGCGGACAACAGGCATTTTATACTTTTTACTGTTTCTCCAGTTTTTCTTTTAACCGGCAGATCTCTTCTTCCATCTTGGACATGCGCTCTTTCATCTGCTCATATTCTTCCAGTGTCATAGTCTCTTTCCGTCTTGGAATGGTAATTCCGTCTTTCTTTACCGGTCTTGCAGGAATTCCAACTGCTGTTACGTTATCTTCCAATGGTTTTAAAAGCACTGCATTGGCAGCAATAGAGCAGTTATCACCTACCTCAAAGGCACCTAATATCTTGGCTCCGGCACCAACCATTACATTGTTTCCAAGCGTTGGATGACGTTTGCCCTTCTGGGTACCTACACCTCCCAGAGTGACACCCTGGTAAATGGTACAATTATCGCCTACCACCGCTGTTTCACCAATGACCACACCAGAACCATGGTCAATAAGAATACCATGACCTAACTGAGCTCCCGGATGAATCTCAATGAGAGTAAAGAACCGGGCGACCTGTGAGATAAGTCTGGCGATAAAAAACATTTTATGCTTATAAAACCAGTGTGCAAACCGGTGCCAGATCAGCGCATGGATCCCCTGATACAAAAGTAAAACTTCCAGAGCGCTTCTGGCTGCCGGGTCCCGCTCCTGTACCGCCTTGATGTCCAGCCAAATGTCTTTGAGTATCATAATACTGCTCCCTTCTGAAAATCATTAAAATTCAGTATAACATACAATCTTTTTACAGAAAAGAGTGCTCACGCAATTTCCTATGAAAGCAAAAACTCCCGGATATACTGCTGCAACGATATATCCGGGAGTTACTACTTTTATGTTTGTCTGTTTAATGTTTATTAGCAGATCTTTCTGATCCATCCTTGCGGAGCTTCGATACGCCCCATCTGGATACCGGTTAAAGTATCATACAGTTTCTTGATCACCGGTCCCATTTCGTCCATGCCGCTTGGGAAGCAGATTTCTTTGCCGTGGTCTACAACCTTGCCAACCGGGGAGATAACTGCTGCAGTACCGCAAAGTCCGCACTCAGCAAAATCACCTAACTCAGACAGCTTAACAGGTCTCTGGGTAACCTTTAATCCAAGGTAATGCTCTGCAACGTATACCAGAGAACGTCTTGTAATAGAAGGAAGGATAGAATCAGATTTAGGAGTAACAACTTCTCCGTCCTTGGTTACGAACAGGAAGTTTGCACCACCGGTCTCTTCTACATAAGTTCTGGTTGCCGGATCCAGGAACATGTTCTCATCGAATCCGTTTGCATGTGCCACTTCATGTGCATGAAGGCTCATTGCATAGTTCAAACCAGCCTTTACATGGCCGGTTCCGTGAGGTGCTGCACGGTCGAAGTCGCTGACACAAATGGTGATCGGCTTAGCACCGCCCTTGAAATATGGTCCCACCGGTGTTACGAACATTCTGAACTGATATTCCTGAGATGGCTTAACACCGATAACAGGACCTGAAGCAAACATATATGGACGGATGTATAAAGTCGCGCCGCTTCCAAAAGGCGGAACCCATGCTGCATTTGCCTTAACAACCTGATCTAATGCATCTAAGAATTTCACCTTAGGGAATACCGGCATTTCCAGTCTGGATGCGGAATCCATCATACGCTCTGCGTTCATATCAGGACGGAAAGTAACAATACTTCCGTCTTCTGTTGTATATGCCTTTAAGCCCTCGAAACATTCCTGACAGTACTGTAATATTCCTGCACACTCATTAATAGTAACATTGGAATCAGCGGTCAGAGTTCCCTCATCCCATGCTCCGTCTTTATAGTTTGATACATAACGCATATCAGTTGGCATATAGCTAAAACCGATATTTGCCCAGTCAATGTTTTTCTTTTCCATGATCTTGTATCCTCCGTTCTCTGTTCTGTTCAGAATATCCTAAAACAGCTGTGTTAATTTAATGACCATTATAGTCTTATTATTTTTGAAAATCAATGAAAATCTATTTCATCTACTATACAATTCATGCATATCTGGTATAACCGTAAGATTTAGCAGCTACTTCTGCTATGCACTCTGGTTATTTCCCGGCGCCTTCTCCGGCAAAATATTCTTTTGTCAGCTTCACAACGGTTCCGGAAAGCAGGAACAGGGCGATCAGGTTAGGGATTGCCATAAGACCGTTAAAAGTCTCTGCAACATTCCACATCAGACCCAGATCTGCAGTAGCACCCAAAATAGCTACCAGAGAATAGGCCACCATGAATGGCTTGATCACTTTCTCAGAGAATAAAAATTCAATACATCTTGCGCCGTAAAGTCCCCAGCCAATAATGGTAGAGAAAGCAAAACAGCACATGGCAACTGCAGTAAAGACAGATACCCAGTTTCCATAAACAGAGATGAATCCCTGAATAGTCAGCTCTGCACCTGCTGCCTGTCCGTAACCTACCGGTACCTGGCTGCAAAGGATAACAAGTGCTGTTAAAGTACAGATCACAATGGTATCTGTAAATACTTCAAAGATACCAAACATACCCTGTTTTACCGGTTTTCTGGTATCTGCACATGCATGGGCGATGGAGCCGGTACCAAGACCTGCCTCATTGGAGAAGATACCTCTGGAAACACCTTTTTTCATACTTGTAAACAGGCTTCCCACTGCTCCTCCGGTTACGGCTGCCGGCTGAAAAGCACCTTCAAAAATGGATTTAAGCACAATCGGAAGTGCCTGGATCCGAAACAGGACAATCCCTATCGATAATACAATATAAAGAAGTGCCATAAAAGGAACCAGCTTCTCTGTCACCTGACCTATACGCTTTACGCCTCCTAAAAGGATCAGGGCTACCAAGGCAGCAATCATAATGCCCTGGATTAGGTTAGAAGTCTTTACTGCCCCTTCTGAGATCAGTCCGCAACTTAAAAGAGCAGAGTTTACAGCGGTTGTAATGGTATTGACCTGGGTGGCATTTCCTGTACCAAATACAGTGAGCACACCAAAGGCAGAAAACAGAACCGCTAAAAACTGCCAGTTCTTTCCAAGTCCATTTTTAATATAGTACATAGGACCGCCTACCAGATCACCTTCTTTGTTGGTCTCACGGTAGTAAACGGCTAAAGTTACCTCGGCAAACTTAGTACACATACCAAGAGCAGCAGAGACCCACATCCAGAACACAGCTCCCGGTCCTCCGATGGCAATAGCTCCTGCTACACCGGCAATATTCCCTGTTCCCACAGTGGCCGCCAGCGCTGTACACACCGCCTGGAATGGAGTCAGCGCTCCGTCAGAAGCATTCCGCTTGCGGAACATCCTTCCAATGGTAGTCTGGATGGCATAAGGAAACTTGCGGATCTGCAAAAAGCCGGTACGACAGCTTAAATAAAAGCCAACGCCGATGATGCAGACCATTGCAGGGACACCCCAGATAAAATCATTTACGATCTGGTTGATAGATTCAATGGTACTGAGCATGGATCATTCCTCGTCTTTCTAAATCAAAACTTAATTTCTTTTCCTTCCAGACGCCACTGTCTGAATTCTGCAGATGCAGACAGAAGAAGGTCGGAAGAAGAGTTTAATGCTGTCTCTACAGAATCCTGGATCACGCCGATGATAAAGCCGATACCTACGATCTGCATGGCAATGTCATTGGAAATGCCAAAAAGTGAGCATGCCATAGGGATTAAAAGCAGGGAACCTCCGGCTACACCGGACGCACCGCAGGCAGATAAGGTTGCCAGGATACTTAAGATAATGGCACTTGGGATATCTACCACGATACCTAAAGTGTGGGCTGCAGCCAGTGTCATAACTGTGATTGTGATCGCTGCACCATCCATGTTGATAGTCGCTCCTAACGGAATGGTAACAGAATAGGTATCCTTGTCCAGTCCCATTTCTGCACAGGCTTCCATATTGATAGGAATGTTTGCTGCAGAACTGCGGGTAAAAAATGCGGTAATGGCACTCTTCTTTAAGCACTTAAAGATCAGCGGATATGGATTCTTACGGATGCACCAGAATACTAAGATCGGGTTGGTGACAAAGTAGATAAACAGCATAGAGCCTAAAAGCACTGCTAACAGTTTACCATATTCTGTAAAAGTAGAAAGCCCATTTACAGAAACTGTATTGTATACAAGACCCATGATGCCAAACGGAGCACACTGGATGATCCAGGTAACTGTCTTGGAAAGGGCTGCGGAAATATCATTTAAGGACTGTTTTGTAGTATCAGATGCCGTACGCAGAGCGATACCGATGAGAACGGCCCATACAAGGATGCCGATGTAGTTTGCAGATGCTAAAGACTGTATCGGGTTGCTCACCACATTCATAAGAAGTGTTCTTAATACTTCTGCTACGCCCTGAGGTGCCGCCATATCGGCAGCTGCTTCTGCCAGAGTCAGTGTTACAGGGAATGCGCTGCTTGCGATAACTGCTATGACAGCCGCAAGGAAAGTACTAAACATATACATAATGATAACCGTACGGATCACGCCTCCGTGGCTTTTTCCTGCATAGCACAAAGAACTGATGACCAGGAAAAATACCAGTAACGGCGCAATAGCTTTCAACGCGCCAACAAATACATCACCTAAAATGGCGATCCCGCCTTCGGATGGAACAAACATTCCTAATAAAGCACCGATTACAAGACCAGCCACGATTCTCTGCACCAGGCTGATCCCGGTCCAGGTCTGAACTATCTTTTTCATACTTTTTCTATCCCTTCTGTTTGGTAAAGTGTTAAAAATACACAACGGGAAATATTATACACAACATATTTGTAAAATACAAACGTTTTTTTCAGGCGGACATTTTAAACAAAATATCTTTATTTCTTTTAGGTACATTCTATTACCCATCTGCCGCCTGCAAAACCTCCCTCAATGTATCTTTTAACGCAAGAGCTGCCCTGGAATGATATCTGCCGGGCGGCAGTGCTATTCCCAGATCAACAAAGGCACTCTCTGCACCTAAGGATAAAAATTCTGCATTCCGGAAATAATGTCTGGAGCTGTAATAGGTAAATGCAAGTCCAAGGCCCGCTGCTCCCATGGCTGCTGACATAAGGGCTGACAGCGCATGGTTGCTGGCAATGGGCTGTACCCCATTTCTATTAAAGATCCGCCTTGCTTCCCGGCCCAGGATGGTATCGTAATCACTGAGCAGATATTCAAAGGAAAGGGTATCTTTTAAATTTACATATTGCGGAATCCTGGAATCCTGATTATTATCATTGTCTCTTGCAAAAGCCATAATCGGATGGGTATGACTTGTAATAAGGCATATCTCATCTTTCATAACCCGCTCTATGTTCAGTCTTGGATCTGCCTCGGACATGACCAAAAGAGCGATGTCGATCTTGCCGGACAGCAGCATCTGCTCCAATGCCATGGAATTTTGCTCCACGATCTCCACTTTTACATCCGGGTGTTCCAGGCGGAATGCATTTAATACAGGCGGAAGAAGATAGGAACCTCTGAAACTGCTGACCCCCATAATCACGCGGCCGCTTTTTAACTGTTTGATATCTTTGATCTCATTTTGTACAGATTTGTATTCTGCCAGAGTTTTATAAGCATACCGGAGCAACAGCTCCCCCTCCTGAGTCAGGCGCACTCCTCTGGAAGTGCGGATAAACAGTTTGCTTCCTACATGATTCTCCAGTATGCTTAAAAACTGACTGAGACTGGACTGGGCCATAAACAGCCGCTCCGCTGCCTTTGAGATGCTTTTTTCTTCTGCTATGGCAATAAAATAATCTAATTCTTTCATTTCCATGATCTGTATTTCCCCCTTGATCTGAACAGTCCTTTCTTTTTACTATCGGTTTTTCCGATATGTATTATAACATATTTTGTATTTTTCTGTTAGCAAAAATGGTCTACTATAATTATAAAAGCTTACTAAATGGAGGTGCAACTATGGGAAAGATTTCCATGAAAGGCGTATGCGACATGCACGTACATACAAATCCGGACTTGCGACTTCGTGCTTATGATGATTTTGAACTGGCAGATGCAGCAGTCCGTGTTGGTGCCAGAGCCATTGTCATTAAGACCCATCTTGGCTTTACTGTGAACCGTGCATATCTCACTAACCAGTATGTTAAAAAAGTTTACGGTGAGAATACCGGTTTTACAATGTACGGTGGCGTTGTTATGAACAAAGTCATCGGTGGTATCAACCCGGAAGCCGTAGAAAAAGGCTTAAAACTGGGAGCAAAAGAGATCTGGCTTCCTACTCAGTCTGCCAAACGTCATTTAGAGAAAATGGGACAGGACCCTGCTAACGGCATCGAATTAGTACGGGATGGTAAAGTAGTTCCGGAACTTTTAGATGTATTTAAGCTGATCCGAGATTATGACGTAGTCCTTGGAACTGCCCATGTTTCCCCAGAAGAAGCATTTGTAGTGGTAGAAGCAGCAAGAGATGCAGGTGTAAAGAAGATCGTCATTACCCATCCGGAATGGTGGGTGGTAGATATGAGTATAGAAGATCAGGTTCGCCTGGTAAGGGACTATGACGTGATCCTGGAACGGTGCTATGCACAAAACATGGGCGGCGGCACTTATAAGAGCAACCTTCCGGATAATCTGGAGATCATCAAAACAGTAGGCTATGAACACGTTATGGTAGATACAGACGGCGGACAGACGGAAAATCCACACTGGGAACTGGCCTTAGAGGAATACATGCAGTATCTGGCAGATCACGGCATCCCGGAGGAACATATTTACCATATGACAAAGACGATTCCTTACAGACTTCTTGGGATTGAATAAGATCCTTAAAAATAGAAGTTTTCAGGAAACCATAAAAAACATCAGGAGGGGAACGTATGTTAAGTATCATTATCATTCTTTCAATTGCACTGGCAATCTTTCTTGGATACCGTACAAAGATCAACACCGGTCTTTTCTGTATCGCATTTGCCTACATCATCGGCTGCTTTGCTATGGGATTAAAGCCAAAGCAGATCATTGGATTCTGGCCCACAAATACCATGTTTGTTATCTTGTCCGTTTCATTATTTTATAATTTTGCCGCTATCAACGGCACTCTGGAGAAAATGTCAGGTGCTCTGCTATACGCCTGTCGCAATTTCCCGGGACTTCTTCCTTATGCACTGTTTGCAGTAGCAGTCATCCTTTCTGTTATGGGTGCTACTTATTTCACTGTTCTTGCATTTTTAGCTCCTATCACCCTGGTGATCTGTGATGAGTCCAGAATGGATAAGTTAACCGGTGCTGTTGCCATTAACTGCGGTGCATTGGCAGGCGGAAATTTCCCAACCTCTAATCTTGGGGTTATTTTCCGCGGTCTTGCTGATACTGCCTATGAAGCTTCTCCTGAGATCACAGCTATAGATTCCTTCAATATGGAAATGAAGATCTTTATCTTTGCTGTCATCTTCTCCCTGATCCTGATCACCATTTTCCGTTTTGGTTTTAAGGAAAACAAAAATATCGGAAAAGGCGTTACTTTTAAGAAACCGGAAAGTTTTACAAAAGATCAGAAAACCACCCTTACCTTAATGTTAGCTATGATGGCTGTTGTCCTGATCTTCCCTCTGTTAAACATCCTTATTCCCGGAAATGCTGCTGTTAAATATATCAGCGGAAAAGTAGATGTCGGTCTGGTAGCCATTATCTTTACTGTGATCGCCCTTTTACTGAAACTGGCTCCTCAGAAAGAAGCCATTTCCCGTATCCCGTGGAATACCATCATCATGATCGCTGGTGCCGGTATGCTGATCGCTGTTGCTGTAGAAGCCGGAACCATTGAAGCACTTTCCACCTGGATTGGATCCAATGTACCAAAACCACTGGTTCCTATTGCTTTCAGCCTGGTAGGCGCCATCATGAGTTTCTTCAGTTCCACTACCGGCGTCGTAACCCCGGCTTTATTCCCGCTGATCCCGAATCTGGCTTCTTCTGTAGGCTTAAGTGCACCTGTATTATTTGCCTGCACAGTTCTGGGAGCTCAGTCTAGTGCTATCAGCCCATTCTCTTCCGGCGGTTCCCTGATCCTTGGTTCCACTCCAAAAGAGGAAGAACGCAATGAGTTGTTTAACCGTCTTCTTATGGCAGCAGTTCCTGTCAGCGTGATCACCTGTACCATCTATAACTTTGTGATCGCCATGGTTCTGTAATACATATGATGTTGGGGGTGAAATACCTTTTTACCCCAACATCATATGTATTGTAGTCTGTTTTCATGTATGTTATAATCATCCTCAATATCTATCGATGACATATGTTCTCCCGGAATCTTTCTGTGCCTGATTTTGAGAAGATTTTCCGCCACAAAGGCAGGTGCAGGAAAGACTCCGAGAGGACATACATCTATGAGGAGGAAAAAGATTATGATTTCAGGACAGATTGGTATCCTGGTAGCCATTGTGATCTATCTGGTGGCAATGGTGTACGTGGGATTCTATTTCAGCAAAAAAGGCGGCAGTGATTCCGCTGATGATTTCTATTTAGGCGGCCGAAAACTTGGCCCTCTGGTAACAGCAATGAGTGCGGAAGCTTCTGATATGAGCAGCTGGCTGTTAATGGGTCTGCCAGGCGTTGCCTATCTTACAGGTATCGCGGACGCAGGCTGGACCGCTATCGGTCTTGGTCTGGGCACTTATTTAAACTGGCTTATTGTAGCACAGCGCCTGCGCCGTTATTCTATTGTATGTAATGCCATTACCATTCCCGACTTCTTTTCCCGCCGTTTTAAGGACGATAAGAATATCCTGATGTGCATTTCTGCCATTATTATCCTTATTTTCTTTATCCCTTATACTGCTTCCGGATTCAAGGCCATCGGAACCTTATTCTCCAGCCTTTTCGGCACAGATTACCACGTTGCCATGATCATCGGCGCCATTGTTATCGTGGGATATACAGTTATGGGTGGCTTTATGGCTGTTTCCACTACAGACCTGATTCAAAGCGTGGTCATGTCCGTTTCCCTGGTTGTCATCGTATTTTACGGCATCCATATGGCGGGCGGCTGGAGTCAGGTGGTATCTAATGCTACCTCCTTAGCAGGTTATCTTTCCATGACTCACCTCCACGACAGAGCTGCTGCCTCTGCAGCTCCATACAGTTTTCTTTCTATTGTATCAACTATGGCGTGGGGCCTTGGCTATTTCGGTATGCCTCATATTCTTCTTCGTTTCATGGCCATCGAAGAGGAAAAGAAACTGGTGCTTTCCCGCCGGATTGCAACTGTATGGGTGCTGATCTCCATGTGTGTTGCCATTCTCATCGGCATCATTGGATATGGTGCTTCTGTAGCAGGTTCTATCCCAATGTTTACAACCAGCTCCCAGTCTGAGACCGTTATCATTCAATTTGCTCATCTTCTTGGACAGAATGGATTCTTACTGTCACTGGTTGCAGGCGTTGTCCTAGCAGGTATCCTGGCATGTACCATGTCAACTGCGGATTCCCAGCTTTTAACTGCTGCTTCCGGTGTATCTCAAAACCTGCTTCAGGACTTTTTAAAGATCAAAATGAGCACTGCCGCTTCTATGAATGCAGCCCGTCTTACGGTTATAGGGATCGCTGTTGTTTCTATTTTTCTGGCATGGAATCCGGACAGCTCTGTATTTACCATCGTCTCCTTTGCATGGGCCGGTTTTGGAGCATCCTTCGGACCTCTGGTACTGTTCGCTCTCTTCTGGCGCCGTACCAATATGCAGGGTGCACTGGCCGGCATGCTTACCGGTGGTGTTATGGTCTTTGTATGGAAGTATCTGGTACGTCCATTAGGCGGAAACTTCAATATTTATGAGTTGCTTCCTGCATTTGTCCTTTCCTGCCTTGCTATCATCATTGTTTCCCTTCTTACAAAGGAACCTTCCAAAGAAATTTATGATGCATTTGATTCTGTGGGGAAATAAATTGTCTCTGTTAATCGGATCATCTCATTCGCTGCACAAAAAAGCAGCCACTCTGCCGATCCCAATTATATGGAACTTTGGCAGAACGGCTGCTTTTTTATATTTACGAAATGATGTACTGGATTTATGATAATTTCTTGTATAATACGTTTCCTACACTCTGGATCACCTGCACAAAGATGATTAACACAATACTGGTGGTTACCAGATATGGCATCTTGTAGGCCTGGTATCCATAACGGATCGCCACATCGCCCAGACCGCCGGCACCAATGGCACCACCCATTGCACTGTAACCGATCAGATTGATCATAGTCAGTGTGATACCGGAAAGGATAGCCGGAAGAGCCTCTTTTAAGTATACACGGAAGATGATCTGCAGATCTCCTGCGCCGAAAGAACGGGCTGCTTCGATCAGACCATGGTCTACACTGCGAAGAGCAGATTCAATAACTCTGGCTACAAACGGAATAGCAGAAATGGTCAAGGGCACTAAAGCTGCCTTTGTACCAATTGCCTTTCCTGCAATCATACGGGTAAATGGAATAACGATAACCATTAAAATAATAAATGGGAAGCTGCGGAATACATTTACAAGGACATCTAATA
Organism: bacterium; assembly: GCA_963621525.1. Taxonomy (GTDB): domain Bacteria; phylum Bacillota; class Clostridia; order Lachnospirales; family Lachnospiraceae; genus Enterocloster. The sequence goes on from CAVFER010000001.1 coordinate 60,097, forward strand.
TTCCATAAATAACCTTATTAGGCCGCAGGCCGTCCGGTGCTGTCACTGTAAGCACAATGGCCGGAATAAAACCTAAGATCACGGAAAAAAGAGTAGATCCGATGACCATATATACCGTCTGCCCGAAGGCTTTCATAATTACATCATACATTTTCAAGCACCTCCCATAAGATACCTCTGTCTGTGAGCCATGCAGTTACACGCTCTTTGTCTGCTTCTGTTACATTGATCACCAAGCTTCCCATAATGGTTCCACGGAAGTTCTCCAGCTTGCCCTGGCAGATACCAAAATTGATGCCCAGTTCATGTGCCAGGTGGGTGATGGCGCTGTCACCGGCTGTATCATCATTAAAGAACAGGCGCACATTGACGCCTTCTTTTGGAAGAAATTCCATGCTGTCGCCTACAAACTCCTGAACGTCCTTATTTGGGGCTACGAACAATTCTTCCGGTTTTCCGGTGGCGATCATTTTACCATTCTTTAAAAATGCAACCTTGTTGCAGATCTCTTTTACTACTTCCATCTGGTGTGTTACCACAACAATAGTGATCCCCAGTTCTTTGTTGATCTTTAAAAGCAGTGCCAGAATGCCTTTTGTAATCTGAGGATCCAGTGCGGATGTGGCCTCATCACAAAGAAGTATCTTTGGATTTAAAACAAGGGCTCTTGCAATCGCCACTCTCTGCTTCTGACCACCGGAAAGCTGTTTCGGATAGTTCTTTACTTTATCCGTCAAGCCAACCAGATCTAACAGTTCCATAATACGGTCATGATTTTCCTTGCTGTTCTTGTTCTGTCCCCAAAACTGAAGCGGAAGTGCAATATTATCATATACATTCAGACGTTCTAACAGATTAAAGTTCTGGAAGATCATTCCCATGTCCTTGCGCACCAGCTGAAGTTCTTTCTTACTGAGAGCTGCGATTTCCTTTCCTTCTACCGCAATAGAACCGCCGTTGTATTTTTCAAGTCCGTTAATACAGCGCAGCAGTGTTGATTTACCGGCGCCACTCTGCCCGATGATCCCAAAGATATCTCCCTGATTGATGGTAATGGAAATATCCTCCAGCACCTGAAGGCTGCCAAATTGTTTGCTTACGTGTTCAATATTGATCATAAAATTCTCCTTCTAAACAGATATTGAAACAGATATAAAAACGGGCAAACGGCTGCTGTAAAATTTCCTGTTTTCAGGTTTTTTCACAGCAGCCTCTGCCATTTTATATCAGGTAACATTCAGAAGTGGGGGATTTCCGGATGTTTCTGTCTCTGTTGCTATTGTATACAGGAACGGTATCTGCATTACGACTTTATATAACTAAAATGCCGGGATAACAGAACCGCTGTACTTCTCTTCGATGTAGTTCTTTACATCTTCATTCTCTAATGCTGCGATCAGAGCTTTGGTCTTAGTACTTTCTTCATTTCCTTCTTTAACAACCAGGTAGTTGATGTACTTGTAGCTTTCATCACTGTCTGCAAGTTCTGCTGCCAAAGCGTCTTTTTCAGGATTTAAGTTTGCTTCCAATGCATAATTTCCGTTGATAACGGCTGCATCAACATCGTCTAAGGATCTTGGCAGGTTTGCTGCATCCAGCTCAGTGATTTCAAAGTTATGAGGATTCTCTGCAATACTGGTCAGGTTATAAAGATCTTCTGTCTCAGCCAGAGTGATCAGTCCATTGTCTGCTAACAGCTTAATAGCTCTGGACTCATTGGAACCATCGTTCGGTATTGCAATGGTTGCTCCGTCAGGAAGTTCTTCCAGGCTCTTGTAGTTGTTGGAGTAAATGCCCATTGGCTCTAAGTGGATACCTGCAACTTCTACTAAGTGAAGACCTCTTTCCTTATTCTGCTCTTCCAGGTAACGAATCGTCTGGAAATAGTTTGCATCAATCTCGCCGTCTTCCAGGCTGGTATTCGGCTGAACATAATCATTAAATTCAACTACATCTACATCCCAGCCAGCTGCTTCCAGCTTTGGAACTACGACATCATTTACAATTTCAGCATGTGGAACTGGTGTAACACCAATAGAGATCTTATTGTCATCGCCTTCCGGAGCCGGAACTTCGCCTTCAGCTGTTGCCTCTGCCTGGGTTTCCTCTGCGCTGCTTTCAGCTGCTTCAGAAGAAGCCTCTGCGGTTGTCTCTGCCTCAGTTGCTGCTGCGGTTGTCTCAGCTGTCTTGCTGCCGCATCCGGCAAGAACGGTAATTGCGGCTGTTGCCGCTACTGCTAATGTAAGCCATCTTTTTTTCATAATAGTTTCTCCTCTCCTGTCAGGCCCCGGTGGTCTGACTTCACTTGTTTGTGTTTGTTGTCTGTGTTGCTTTTGATAGTCTGAATTTTAGCACATCCCCCGTTGTCTGTCTATTTCGTAAAATCTTTATCCGGCTATAGTTAAAATCTATAGCAAGCCATTTTGGTTTCATGCTATACTGAGCGCAGCTAGCTATTTTTTTACACATAATTGTTTATAGAAGAGAAAGGCACCACACCTCCATGAGCGAAACAAAGATCATTCCCACAACCGGGCGGAACAACTGCGGCGGCCGCTGCATCATCTACGCCCACGTCCGTGACGGAGTAATTGAAAAACTTTCCACAGAAACCAAAGGAACTCCGGAACATCCTGTTCCTTTATGCGCCTGCGCAAAAGGCTTGAACTATCATAAAACATTTTTGGGCGAAGACCGGCTGCGCTGGCCTATGAAGCGAACGGGTGAACGTGGAGAAGGAAAATTTGCCCGTATCAGCTGGGAGGAAGCCCTGGATATCCTTACCTCTGAATACATCCGCATCCGTGATACCTATGGGCCCGGTTCCCGCTATGTTAATGACGGCTGTGGTATCAGTGCTGTTATGCGTGGCGACCGTACGATGCAGCGTCTGCTGGCATTAGACGGCGGCTATCTGGGCTGTTACAACTCCTACAGCTCCGCCTGCATCCGCAATGCAACAGATATTACCTATGGAACCAGTGAGACCGGCACCCATCCTTCTGACTGGCTGAACAGCCATCTGATCATCCTCTGGGGCCACAATCCGGCTGAGACACGTTTTGACAGCAGCACCATGTTTTATTTAAAAAAGGCAAAGGCCGCTGGTATTCCTATTATTGTCATCGACCCGCGAAAAAATGATACTGCCATTGCTTTAAACGCTCACTGGGTTCCCATACGACCTGCTACAGACAGTGCTCTAGCTGATGCCATGGCCTACGTTATTATTAAAGAAGGCCTTCATAACCAGGATTTCTTAGATAAATGCTGTCTCGGCTTTGACGCGGCTCATATGCCGGAAGGCGCAGATCCGTCTCTTAATTGCCTTTCCTATTTGATGGGCGAAACAGACGGCATTCCAAAAACACCCGAATGGGGCGAAAAGATCACTGGTATCCCCGCAGATACAATCCGAAAGCTGGCTATTCGCTATGCCTCCACAAAACCTGCTGCCATTATCCAGGGATACGGTGCCCAGAGAAATGCATATGGAGAGCAAAGTGCCCGTGGCGCTATCCTTCTTGCCTGTCTTACCGGAAATGTAGGCATCCACGGCGGTTCTGCAGCCGGTGCCGGGGACTGTTCCACTCATGAGCTTCCAGGATTTCCTGTGCCGGACAATCCTTACAACCGGGCGCTTCCTGTCTTCCTCTGGACAGATGCCGTGGATCATGGTAAGGATATGAACGAATATGACGGCATCCGTACCTGCAGTCAGGGGATTTTTGATAATCCAACGGGCGTCTCTTTAGACTCCAACATAAAAATGATCTTCAACCTGGCAAGTAATACTCTCATTAATCAGCACGGTGACATTAACCGTACCGCCAAACTATTAAAAGACACTTCCAAATGCGAATTTATCGTCTGCTCCGACTTATTTATGACTGCCAGCGCCAAATTTGCAGACCTGCTCCTTCCGGGCGTGTCTATGTTTGAAGAGGAAAATATCACAAAACCATGGAAATTTACAGAATTTCTTGGATTTAACAATAAGGTCATTGACCCCCTTTATGAATGTAAGACAGAATATGAATGGATACGGGAACTTGCAAAGAGGATCGGCTTAGAAGAGGAATTTACAGAAGGCCGAAATTACAGCCAGTGGATGAGCTATCTTTACGATGATCTTCGCACCAGAGAACCCGAACTGCCGGAATATGATGAATTCCGGAAAAAAGGCATTTATAAGTTTGAAGAGGGACATTATCCTGTTTCCTTTGAAAAAGAAGTAGCGGACCCTAAACATCATCCATTCCCAACTCCCAGTGGAAAGATCGAGTTATTTTCCACTAAATTGTGGAAAGCACCCCTGAAAGACTTCATGCCTCCAATTCCCCGGTATGTAGCCCCCCCTGAAGGACCAGAGGATCCGCTGACAAGCCGCTTCCCATTACAGTTATCCGGCTGGCACAGCAAATGCCGTACCCATACGGTCCATGATAATAACTTAAACTTACGCAGACTGGACCCCCAAAAGCTCTGGATCCACCCGGAAGATGCCGCAGTCAGAGACATTCATGACGGAGATATTGTCCTCGTCTACAATGATCGGGGCCAGATAAAGATCCCCGCTAAGATTACCGACCGGGTTGCCAAAGGTGTCACCACCCTTTCTCAAGGCACCTGGTATACACCAGACGAAAACGGTATCGACACCCGTGGTTCCATCAATGTACTCACATCCCAGCAGCCCACCCCATTTGCAAGAGGAAACGGACAGCATACCAATCTTGTGGAAGTGCGAAAGCTATAATAAAGCATTTACATCAGGCATGATCATAACCCAAAGAGTTATCTGACATTTTATTACCGCCAGATAGCTCTTTTCTTTTGCCTATATTCAAAATATTATTTTGTTTCCTATACGTTGGTTTCAATTTGCTATGATAATTCGAGATGAAAAATATTTTCCGGAGCGAATGCCGAAGGAACGCTTATCAACGCTTAAACGGAAGGCTGAATACTACAATTTCAGCGGATCGTGATGTGCACATGCCTCATTGAATTACAGCCGATATTCCGACGGTTTTCTGTGCATGGGAAGGTGATGTTTTAATGCCTGATTGCATTAGTGCCAAAAAACACAAAGATCAGCCAATCTCTGTGTTTCCTGCTCCGAAAAAAAGTCAAGACGAGGTAAAGAGTGATGAAGAAACAGGAAAAAGCGATGAGAAACTTAATAAGAAAATTGATTCACAAAGTGATTGACTTGAGGATAGCATTTGTAATGCTGTCTTCAAAGAGAGCAACAGCACTTGCAACAAGCAAAAACACTCTTCTGAATGGAGGCGAAGAAATGCTACAACTTTCCCTTATTGATTATCTGGCGGCAAGATGTCATTGTGCCTATATCAGTGACCTTCGGCATCTGGACTGCTTTGCAAAAAATAGACTCGCTCGTGAGGTAGAGCGGACCCCGGCAAACACATGCACGCTCAAAGAGTGGAATGACGCACTTGAGTACATCGCATATCTTCCATCCTCCGATACCGTTAGCGATGCAAAGGAAGTGCTTCTTACATCACTTCGCTCTTCACCACTTGGTCAAACTTGCTCCTCGCGATAAAATACAGAGATGGTTAGCTGCTTACATAATTAATGTTCTCTCAGAATCTTTCTGTGCCTGATTTTGTGAGAAGATTTTTTGTCAGTTGTGCCCAAATTTCTGAGGCGTTGACGTTGCGTCTGTCTCTGAAATTCGGGTGCGACTGGCAGAAAATCAGCCACAAAGGCAAGTGCAGGAAAGACTCCGAGAGGGCATTATTAGATCAACAAATCCTTGCCCGATGCTGTGGACTGAATCTGAATAACAATAAATATGAGTGTTAATCTTTGTTTTCCCATTGTTTCATTTTATTCCGACTTACAATCCTTATCCGAAGTAAAGGATGACCGAATCAATTTCAACAATTCCAAAACACTGTGAAACTTTTCCTGTTTTGACTCCCTAGAATGGTTTCCCCATGTAACGTAACCTTGCCAGCTGCTATTTTGCCGATACATGATGTCTACGATAAAACAATTCTTCTGTTCTTTTGCATCTTCTTTTAATGTTTCAACATTTCTATATTGGGTATGCAGGTTTTTCTTTTTTTCTGCTTCTATTCGTTCTTGCGCAGTCCATGTCCTCAGGTCTGGTTTTCTTTTATTTTCAAAGTCTCTCCGTTCTGTAGATGCCTGTACACATCCAAGCTCGTCCACCATCTGGTCAATTTTTAATACGGCATCATCCAGACCATAAAACAGAATTTCTTTTTCATAAAAAAACTGATTGATTGTGCCATAAAAACGTCCGTTCACGTCTTTTATTACGTTGATGAAAATTTTTCTTGCCGATAACGGCAACATACTTGTTGTATATCTTTTTAAAGTATCCTCCATTTTCTTCCCTCCCTAGTCTATTCATCTCGCTTTCCGTTTTAAGTTAATTCCTGTCTCTGCGCTACCACAACAAATCTTCCATCTCCCGTATGGTAGCTGCAGGTAGAAAGGGTCAGCAGTTGAGCCCCTGGCTGTGTATCAACATCCGTATCGTATATCGATGCGGTCTTTATCTTTTCCACATACTCATTGAAACGGTCCGGATCTGTCAAGTCAGTATATTGATAGTACCGAAATACACCGGAATCTTCCTGGTTATATACTTTTGCGTAGAATACCGCCAAAATAGTATACATACTCTTCCCCTCACTTGTATTCAGCTGAATTATGGGATGAGCTTTCCAATAGTCCTTTTTTGCATAGGAAAGAAGGGAGCCAAACATAGTTCCATCCTTCATATGGTGTCCATAGATGATATAATTTCCACACTCATCCGAACATGCAGCATCCAGGAACGGCACACCGTGCGTTGAGTAATTCCCGTCAAAATCACGACGCAGATAATGTTCAGGATCATCCGGTGTATACATAACCGGATAACTCAGCTGCGTTCCTTCTATCTTGATCCAGCCCCAGAAATCAGGATTTTTTTCGACCAGTGCTTTGTACTCAGAGACAAAACGTTCGTCTTCATTATCTGTTTCCCTAGAAAAATCTGTTCCAATCGATACACTCTCAACTGCCTGCTCTGCAATGTGTTCAAGTTCCTGAAAGGCTATTCCCTGTTTTTGGCTTTCCCAAAAATAAGATATCATCACAATACTAGCTGTCAGAAAAACGGCAAAAAATACAACCATCAGGACCGCCGCAATCTTTTGTTTCCTTTTCATGCTTGAAATCCTCTCAACTTGACAAGGAGGCTGGGAATCCCAGCCTCCTTTGACTTATGATGTCCGATCGCCGCGATGGCTATTTCTTTTTATAACAATCAGCGAGACGAACAATCCAATTAAAGAAAGTCCCATTAGAGAAAGCCAAAGTTCTAGATTCATTGTATCATCCGTCTTGGGCGTATGATCTGACGTGCTGTAACTGTCCGACTGATTCAGGTCGGTAGGATGATCTGGATTCGTGGGCTGATTCGGATCATCCGGTTTAATCGGCTGATTTGGACTGGCAGCATCTTGGATGTTGGTAAATGCTTTTGTGGTGTCTATATAGACCTCAGAATCCCCTCCACCATGGCCACTTCCATCACTGCTTCTCCTGGAGTTCGTAAACGCAGCTGTTACCGTCTGATTTTTTGCAATGCTGCCGTTAGCTCCCGTAGCGGTTGTTGTGTAGCCGTCCTGATTGGCTTCACTCTCAGTTACTTCATAACCGATTCCTGCCGGGAGCCCGATAGCGGTCTTTTTCTCGTTGTGCTTTAATGTAAAACTTGCTATTCCATTTGCAAAAGTCATGTCTCCATAGCTTCCGCTGAGGGCGTCATCTCCGAGCTTTACCGTAAACGAGAATGCTTTATTTGTATCTCCTGCGTTACCGGCAACCACCTTGGATACTATTAAATTACCTGTTTGCTCACTTGGTGTCGGAGGTTCAGGCGTAGGCGTAGGTGTGGGTGCGGGCGTATCATCTACTTTATAAGCATTGGTAAACGCTACAGATAGCGCGTCCGCAGACGATACTGTAACGGTTGCTGTACAACCACTCTGTGCCGTTTGCCCGTTCACGCAGAATGTGGTCGATTTGTAGTTGGCCTGCGCCGGAGCAGTCTCAGCCACCGTGTACTCACCCGGCTCCAATCCGGTAAGCAATGCGCTCTGACCGGCCTTGATACTGATTTTACCGTCTGCCGATATTGCTTGCGTCGTGCTGCCATCTATGCTGTACTGACCTGCAGCAGGCGTGACACCCTTAGTAACAGTAAACTCAAATGCCGTGTCTGCGTCAGGTGTGCCTGTGCCGGCAACTGTCTTGCTGATAGTCAGACTGCCTGTATGAACAGGTGTATTGCTATACTGAGCATACAATATCTTATTCGCGTTCATAGGAAGTACAGTATTCTTACTGTAAGAGGTTCCGCTTCCGTCTGCCTCGGTATTCCATCCGATAAATTCACTTCCGCCTGCCTGGAACATATTGTCGGAAACTGTTGCATTTTCTCCCGGATAAAAGGCTTTTTCCTGATATTGGGTTCTGCCGCTTCCGTCATTTGCATCATATAAAAGCAGATAGCCTCCCCAGATAGCCTTTAATCCGTTTGTCAAATTCAACTTTCCGTCAGCCGGAACAGGGCTCTGCAGATTCACAAATCTATGAGCATTTCCTGACTTATCTGCAGCCTCATCGATATACCAGTTAATAAACGGAATCATCAGATCATAAGAAACAGCGTGTCCCGCTATTGGCGTAACTAGACAGTTTTCCGCTAAAATATCCGAATATTCACGATACGGATAGTCTGCATTAACGGTTTTCTGTGCAGGATCTGTCTCATCATAGATATCGTCTCCGGCATAGTTTTGATCGTTATCAGCCTTATTATCAAATACGAGTGCTTCATCACTCATGGTAAATACACAGGGAGTTTCGTTATACTGAACGAATACACCGCCGCCGTTCTCACCGGCTGTATTGTTTCTGATCGTTCCTCCGTCCATCACAAAATGCGCACTGTCACGATCAGACTGTGCTACGTAATCCTTACCAGTAACATCCGAAACATAGACTCCACCGCCTGATATATCAGCATGATTACCACGTATCATGCCACCATTCATATAGAAGCGGCCAGCAAAGTTATTTTCTTTTGTTTCTGTAAACTCCTGGTCGTCCACATAAACTGCACCTCCATTCATGCAGCTGCTGTTTCCTTCCATTATGCCGTCATTCAATATAAAGGTTGCTCCGGCATGTACAAACACGCCTCCGCCATTTGACTCAAAGAATATACCCTCTGTCTCTGATCTCGGGCCGACCGTTTTATTATTGCTGATTTCACCTCCGTTAAATGTCACCTTTGCATCCATAACATACCACTTGCCATCGACATCCTGATAGTAATCCGGTGAATAGACGCACATTGCTCCACCTTCCCACTTGGCAGAGTTATTACATATGTCTACATCTGTCATTCTGACAGTAGCGTCCCATACATGGATAGCACCCGAACAGCCACTGGAAGCGCTATTATTTGAAAATTCAGAATTACTTATATCAACATCACTATAGTAAAAAAGTGCTGCTCCTGCCTGTCCGACCCCTTCATTGCCTGTGAACTCTGTATTATCAATCGTAACCCTGCTGCCGCACAGTAGGACAGCACCGGCTTCCCAATCTCCATAATTATCTGTAAATTCAGAGTTCTTTATGTCGATATATCGCTTAATTTCGTAATCATGTCCGTCATACGATCCATTATAGGGGGTACCGATGCCCGCAGCCTCTGCCTGCGTAGAATTCCCGCTGAATACGCAGTTATCGACATTCAGCCTGACTATACCTCCGTCAGACTCTCCTTCACTCACATAAAGAGAGCCTAAGGCTCCGTAGCTGTCATCATCAGAAATGTTTCCACAAAAATTACAATCCGTAAAGGTGAATTCACCGTTCTCAGCATACACAGCGATTCCGTAGGTACGTCTGCCCGATTTTAATTTATCATCGTCGTTAAGGTCGCTTCCGTTGAGTTTATTATCGTTAAAATTGCTTCCGTTGATCTCGGCATCGCAGTTCACCATATATATCGAACCGCCATAGCAAGCAGCACCAACCCCTGCACCTGCGATACTGTTTGCAGTAAACTCGCTGTCCTTTATATTCACTGTTGAATCCCTGATATTAAGTGCTGCGCCGTTTATAACGCTTCCCGGATTGCCCCTCGTACCCTTTGTAGTCACTGCAGTGCAGTTCTTAAATACAGAGCCGTCTATGGTAAACGCGGTATAAGCGGCTGTCACCGATGAATCAGCACTCTCGACTGATTTGCCGTCAACAGTTATATTTGTAAATTTAATTTCTATGGGATCACTATCGGTGCCGGTGAAGCTGAGCAAGGTGCCGGTATATCCGTCACCACGAACAATGCCCGCATCCTCATCAGTGCCTGTAAATGCAGTATCGTAATCAACCGTGAGCTTCTCTGAGAGTACTATCTGTCCTGCGATCCCTATCTCAGATTTTTTATCAGCTAAAGCCAGCTTGAGCTCTTCCACTGTAGAAACCGTACTCTCTGCTGATAAAGCGACTAACTGGATTACATTGCTGTTAGGCTGAGTATCATCCTCACCGCAAATCAGCTCTCCACCTTTGGCGTAGCAGTCCTCACTGTGTGTATGGCCCTCGTCTTCCTTAAATCCGCAGATATATTCGCCTCCCGGACAGACACACTCTGACGTATGTTCATGAGCTTCCTGCTCTTCCAGCGTACATATCAGTTCTTTTTTTGCAGCGTTTGAAGGCGTTGCCTCGTCATCATCGGATTCCTCGTCATCCATGTAGTCATAGCAATCCTCATCATGAGTATGCCCCTTTGTTTCCTCCAGGCCGCAAATATACTCGCCTCCGGGACAGATACACTCTGATGTATGCGTATGACCTTCCGATTCCGAAATTGTACATAGCAGATTACCTGCTTTCGCATAGCACTCCTCAGTATGTGTGTGACCCTCAGCGAATGTCGTTACAGGCAACACACCGATAAGCATAATAAATGCCATGAACAAAGCAAGCCATCTACGCCTACTTTTCATTTTCATGATTACTACCTCTTTTTTCATGATTTTATACATTCTCATTGTGATTAGCTATATGTTGTCACCGACATTACTATCGTTCAGCTCCTATTGTTAAAACGGATCTAAAAAATCAAGCCGGATACGTATCATCAATTTCCTTTGCCCGGTTCAATAGATTCTGGACATAATCTGTATCTACGACGGTAGGTCTGTGCGCTCGTGGCGGAAAGTTTTCCTGCGTTGCAGGTTCGCAGTCCTGCCGTTCAGGTGAATCTACGGGAAAAAGATGCCTTTCCGATGAATGGTTCTGTTCCTTTGCCAGAGATTCCATGCGTTCCATGAGATGAACATTCCGCATTTGCAGTTCGATTTTTTGGGAATTCAAATCACTGATTGCAGTATCCTTTTCTGCAAGCAAAGCCGACTGCTCCTGATACGCAGTAAGCTGTTTCTCCATCGCCTTCAGCATTGTCTCGCTGATTTGCTTCAGCTCCGTTACAGCGGACTTCAGTTCTTTATTTTCTTCCTGAAGAACTATCATTTCCTGCTCTTTTGCCTGATACTTTTTTAGCAGCTGTTCAATTGCGCCCTTTTCGACCTTCAACTGTTCAATCTGGCCAAGTGATGCTGCATACTGATCAAACAGCTGGCTATACTTCTGTTCGACGGCAGATTCGCTGTCTTTGGCAGCGGCAGCAGCTTCCTCAGCTTTTTTCAGTTCCTGAGCATGTTGCTGTTCCTTCTGTGCCAATTTTTGTGTTTGAACATCCAGCGAACTTTGATGCGCAGAAAGCTGTTTGTTGGATTGCTCCAGCTCTTCCTGCAAACGTTTCAACTCTGCCTGTAGATTGGAATTTCCGTCCGCCAGCTGCTGTAACTGCGTGTTTTTCTGACTAAGTTCAGCATAAGACTTCTTGATTTTATCCAGTTCCTCCTGTGCTGCGGCAATCTGTGCAGGATCCTCCCGCTTTTGCTCCAGTTCTGCAGCCTGAGACCGGATAGCAGAGATCTCGTTATTAAGTTCTTCAATGCGAGTTACTGCTGTCTGCAATTTTTCCTGAAGCTGAGAAATGCGTTGCTCATAATCAGCGGCCTGTGCGTTCTTGGATTTTATTTCGTTTTGAAGCTCAATGATCCGGTTTTGATATTCCTCAAAGTGAGAGGCCGTTGACTGAAGTTCCTGCACATGGCGTTCAAGCTCCTGTTTTTCATTCTTGGCAGCTGTAAGCATCTGCTTCACATCTTCGTTTTGTGTTTCTGCCTGCTGGATCTGATTACGCAGAACGTCACATTCGCTACTGAGTTTGGAGCATTCTGCGGAAAGAGTGCGCAACTGCTTTTCGAAGTTTTCCCGCATCTGCGTCATGGACTCACTCATCTCCATTGCGTACTGCTCCACACTCGTCTTTGCGTAGCCTCCAAGCGGGGCTTTTTTCAAGCGATCTTCCAACTGTTCCTTCACTCGCTTCTCTCTAACGACCGAGAAGGATATGTCATCAGAATCGAACATATCAAAGGTCTTTTCATTCATATCCATATTGTTCCCTCCTTATGCACCAACCAGCTCTAATTTTTCGCCGGTTGTATAGTCTTCTTTTTTTCCTTTCGGAAGTTCCAGCACATGCTTTGCATGCTTCACGAGTTTTCCGATTCGCCAAGGAACCACGGTTTCGGTGTATAAAACAGTGTATTCTTCGTCGAGGTAAATCACATCAATAGGAATCCGCATAAAGCAGGTGTGGATGCCGGAGCACCTTTTGATCAAAAGTCCAGAGGTGTCTTCCAGATTCTTTTTAAGCATCAATCCCCTGAAACGGGTCATAAAGGAATCTGCAACTTCCACATCGCACATTTCGACTCCATTTTGTAATATCTTCATCTAGGTCAACCTCCTAATGCTGTGATAATTCCCGGCACAGCTGGTCCCAATATAACGACAAACAAATTAGGGAACACCAGGAAAACGATTGGAATCAGAATTTTAACAGGCAACTTTGCAGCTCGTTCTTCAATCTTTTGCCGGTGCAGGTTTCGGATATTATCCGCCTGTGTGCTCAGTACATTTGCAATGGGAATACCCAGAGTATCCGCCTGGATAATTGCGCTGATAAAAATGTTGAGCGGACCCACATCGCATCTGACCGCCAGCCGCTTGAGTGCTTCTGTTCGTGCGCGGCCCAGTGATATTTCCTTTTGCGTAATTGCAAGCTCATCGACCAGCGGTCCATCACAGCGCTCGACTACATAAAGCAGAGCTTGATCAAAACCAAGGCCTGCGGAAACACTGACGCTGAGAAGGTCCAGCACATCCGGCAGACCGCCTTCAATCTTGTTCTTCCTTTTTCTGATATTACCGGTCAAACGGAATCTTGCCATCGTATAAACTGCAAACACAGTAATGCCTATCATATATAGGGTAACAATTCCATCCACTGCCGTTATGCGAGCGAGGAAGAATACGCCTGCCATTACGAGTCCGATGACTACAATGTTTGTCGCAATATATTCTCTTGCAGTCTGCCTGCTGCCGGATTGCCGAAGCTGTTCATTCAATGCCTTGATTGACTTCTCACTTATGGGGAGAATGACACCGAGAAAGCGGATGGTTTTAGAGATACCGGGTCGAAGGACACGTTCAAAGAATGAACGATTCATGTCTTCATCTGAAACAGATCTGATTTCTCCTTGTTTTTCAATAGCCAACAGTCGGTTAGACAGGTGTGCATTTTTTTCTGCAGCATTTCCAAACAAAAGCATAACAGCTAAATAAATCCCTACACCGCACAAAAGAATAACAATACGCATACAGTCTCACCTCCATTCCGGGTTCTATTCCAATGTAATCATCTTTTTAATGATGATAAATGCAATGATTTCAAATATAACAACCAGCGAAGAAAGTACATACCCGTAGGTGCTGGTGTACATGACAGACATATAGCTTGGGCTGATTACGGAAAATGACAGATATAGAAAAACAGGAATTGCACCAATCAGATAGCCGGAATACTTGCCCTGTGCTGTGATGGTCTTCACGTGATTTTTCAGACGGATGCGTTCCTGAATGGTCACTGAAATTGTTTCCAGGATATCCGCCAGATTGCCTCCGACTTTCCTTTGGATCAATACCGCAGAACTCAACAGTTCCAAATCTTTATTTTTTGTTCTTTCCGTCAGCGAACTCAGCACCTTCTCCAAAGGAACTCCCATGGAAAGCTCACGGCATGACTTTGTTATTTCCTGAGAAATCGGATCGGGCATATCTTTTGCTACGGAAGCAAATGCTTGTTCAAAAGAAAATCCGGCACGCAACCCATTGGACATCAGCGGCAGAGCCTCACCCAGCTGCACACCAAACAGCTCCAGCCTTTTCTTTCGCTTCGCTTTGATATAGAGCGGAGGCAGCAACCCCATAATGAATGCAATGCCGATGGAAAACAATGCACCGGCACCAAAGATATACAGCAGGATAGCAGGAAATAAAACCAGAGCAATCCAGATTATTACAAATTCCTCTGTTCGGAGTTGGATGCCGGAAGCCGCAATATCGTCTCGAACACTCTGTGGAATACGAATGATCCGCAAAGTGTTATTTTTATCCTGCTTTTGTATAGTCACATCAATTTCCGACGTGTCCAACGGATCCTTTCCTATCTCCTCCAAACGAAGCTCAATACGGTCTTTTCTAAAAAATCCAATATAGACCATCAGAAACAGGCACAGGCAGAAAATCAGATATAAGATAATTTTCAGCATCTCTCAATCCTCCTTGGGTTCTTTCCATGTTTTATTTGAACCATTCGTCCCTGACCATAATGCCGGCATCATTAAACTTTTCAACGATCTGCGGACGGATACCAGTCGCAAGATAGCGTCCCTTGATTTTTCCGTTTAAGTCCAGGCCTTCCGGCTTGAATGTAAAAATATCCTGCAGGGTAATTATGTCTCCTTCCATGCCAAGGACTTCCGCAATGTTTGTAATCTTTCTTGTACCATCGCGAAAACGATTCTGATATACGATGATATCGATGGCGGAAGCGACCTGATCTCGAATTGCTTTCAAAGGAAGCTCCATACCGCTCATCAGCACCATCGTTTCCAGTCTTGACAACACATCACGAGGGGAGTTTGCATGGACGGTGGTCAGAGAGCCTTCATGACCGGTATTCATGGCCTGCAACATGTCCAGCGTTTCACCGGAACGGACCTCACCGACGATAATGCGGTCCGGTCTCATACGAAGCGCATTCCTGACCAGATCTCGAATGGTAATGGCACCGGCACCTTCTGCATTGGCCGGTCGGCTTTCCAGTGTCACCACATGATCCTGTTTCAGCTGAAGCTCCGCAGCATCCTCGATTGTAACGATTCTCTCGGTTTCCGGAATAAAGCCGGAGAGAATATTCAGCAGTGTCGTTTTACCGCTGCCGGTACCACCTGCAACAACGATATTGGCCTTCCCCTTAACGCAGGACTCTAAAAAGGATGCCATCGCGTAAGATACGGAATTGTTTTCAACCAGATTACCAATCGACAGCGGCGCAGAGTTGAAACGTCGGATTGTGATCGAAGGACCCTTGAGGGCTATCGGAGGAATAACCGCATTTACACGGGAGCCATCCTGCAGACGGGCATCGACCATCGGATTGGATTCATCACAACGGCGTCCGATACGAGAAACGATGCGGTCAATAATCTTCAGAACATGGGCATCGTCTTCAAATGACACACTGGCCTGTTCCAATCGTCCCTTACGCTCTACATAAATATTCTTAGGGCCGTTAACCATGATCTCCGTAACGGACGAATCCTTCATCAAATTCTCCAACGGACCAAGCCCTGCCACTTCATCGTAGATTTCCTGAGTAATGCGCAGGCGATCGTTCCTCGGAATATCCAACGATTCTGCGTTGACTGCATTCTGAATCACACCTTTCAAGTCAACATCTGCATCATTACCTGTTCTGTTGATCTGCTCGATAATATCGTTTTGCAATTTCTTCTTTAAATCTTGATATTTGTCTATAATGGCTGGCGTAACAGACGAAGTTACAGGATTTACTGATGCCATGCTTTCCGGCATCACACCGTTTCGTGCTTGTTCCAGTCTGTCAAAAATACTCATCTCAAAAAATCACCTCATTATTTTTGCCTTCGTCCTGTCTTCTTCCTGCTCTTAGTTACACGTGTATTTTGAAATTCTATCAACTTGTTTGCCGCATCCTGACAGGATTTTGTCAATACAGAACGCGGATATGCCTGTGCCAGTAATATTCCCTGATTGATCGACTCGGTTGCGTTCTTAGCATCTAACGGCACTTCATGCCAGATATCCAAGGCAAGGACACGGGAAATATCGTTTCTCGTAATACGGTCTCCTTTATCGTACCCATAAAGGAACAGCAGGATCTTTTCTTTCTGACCAAGCGAAGTCAGCAGCGAAATCGCCTTCTTAGACTGTTTGAGAGCTGCAATGTCCGCTCTGGTAAAGAACATGATCTTGGTCGAAAGCTCACAGCAGGTAAGCAGTGCATCATTAAACTGCTTAGAAGTATCGATCAGAATGTAATCATAATAGGTGCGGAGGGCCATGATAATCTTTTCCAGCTGGCTGCTCTCTATTTTTTCCGCATATTCCGGATTTCTGGGAGCACAGAGGATATTAAGTCCGGATTCGTGTATAGATACATACTGCCGGATGGCTTCAATCGTCGGATTGCTCTGCTCCTGCAACAGCTCCGCTACGGTTTCCCGTGATTCGATGCCTGTCAGGATATTGACATCTCCAAACTGCAGGTCAAAATCCAGAATAGCAACCTTCTTTTTCTGCTTCGCCAAAAGAAGCCCCAGATTGGTTAAAAAGGTGGTACGCCCAAGGCCATCCTTGGGACTGTAAAAGGTGAATACCTGGCAGTTTGCAACCAACGATGATGTGTCGCGCAGAACGGACATGCGGTTCGTCTCAATGGTAGCCGCATTTTTCAAAACACCGATCAGTTTGGAGTTTGCCTCCTCCGCAACGACTACGTAATGGATTCCATTTTGAAGAATATTGCCAATCTCATTTTGCCGCATATGAGCCGAAATCAATGCAATATTCACACAATTCGGTTTCAGCATATATGCCTGCTGTGCCACACGATAAACACCGCTACTGCCATCTACATAGTAAAGAGCAATGTCAGCTTTTAAACTGCCGATATCGTCTAATGCAGTCAGTTCATTATCCGATTCACCAACGATCACGAAATCTTCCTGTGCATTGATCAGCTGCTTTGCGGTCTGAAAACCACTGCTCTGACCAAATAAATAAATTCTTGTAGCCATAGTTACTCCTATCCGACGATATCGTCAATTCTGACAGGTGATGTAGGAACCGATTCATTATCGTTTTGCGGACGTTCAATCAGGTATACTGTCCCTTCATGGCAGGAAAGTGCCAGATTGACGGCATCCTGGGGTGTCACAGCCAGCGTGACTGTCGTATAATAGGGGTTCCCATCATCATCCAATGAATTACCAATCAGAGCCGTATCCAAAGCAACCACTTCGATGTTTTCCAAAAGCATTTTAGCGACGGATTCCTCATTTGCGTTACCATTATTTGCATTATTGCCATCATTCGGTGCATTCAGCACGACAATCACATCAACTTTATTGCCAACCTTCAATAAATTACTCACACCGGTGACACTGTCCACGCTCACACTTATAGCACGCATACCATCGTCTAACAACAAGGCAAGGCCGCCGGTAATATCTTCAGCTTTCAGAAGATGGTTGCTCATCAATAGCTCCTGCGCGGAAATCTCTACCAGAGTTCTGCATCCTATGGCATTTTCCAACTCCAAAACGGCGTTGGGAGCAACCGCACTTTCCGGATACTCCATTGTTTCCACCATATCTTCTGTAATCTCTGCATAGGCAGGAATCGTCTGCTTCGCCACAACAACCGTCTTCTTTGCTTCTTCCACAGGTTCATTCGACGCTTCCTTAGGAAGCAGGATGATAGCCATCATGATCATCACGACAACTGCAAGCAGCAATGCCAAAATACGAGTACGTTTCATACATTTCTCCCGTCTGTTCTTTCTTAATAATGGTTTTCCATCTGTATCAGCCAGTCAGCTTGACCGTATAAGGTCCATACGAACTTGACGGAATGGATGGATCCGTCTCTCCCTCCGTGATAAAGGAGGGAAGATATGTGCCATACACAAAGCACTCATTTCCGGAACCATGATAGGAATCCAAAAGAAATGGTGCAAAGCCCTTGATCTGAACCGTGTGTTTTTCGATATAATCGACGACAGGGATCATCATAATTCTGGGGCAATTCTTGTCATAATGCTCCGGTGTACAGCCGCCAGAGCTGGAGTAATGTGTGCAGGCATTATACCGTTTCTGAACCCCCTCTTCCGTTGGACCTGACATATTACCGTTGCTTGTATCGACTACGTCACCTACTGAGACAAGCCCATTGTAGCCGTTAATAATACAATCCTTGTATACAGATGCACCCGACCCGGCAAGCGCCAGAGCGCCATAGGCCCCCTGTGTGCCCGAACCTCCGCCAAATTTAAGCGTCATATAGTAGTCATTATTTGCAACAGCAGATTTAAACTCATTTATATCAATTGAAAAAGGAACGCAGCCCTTAAGACCTGTTACAGCGCTAAGACTTGCTGTAGCCTTTCTGCTTATATCCTTTTCATTTATACCGAATATCCTCGAGAAATAAAACTTCACAGTGCTCGTGGTCGTTACCGTCACAAACATCTGTCTTCTTACCTCAACGGTGGAGTCCAGTCCAGTCTCAGGCAAAGAGTACGAAGTTCTGTCGAAGACCTCTACCTCAGTCTGTGTTTTATCCACGCCATTTTTCTCTGCATATTCCAGAGCTTTGGCCTTCACCTCATCCTCTGTACAGTCAGGTATAAACGGAGCAGCCGCCAGTGCAGCACTGTCAGCTGCGTTTTGCAGTATGCGCGCTTCCCTTGCAGTTAATCCATAATCAACGCAGAGTGCCGTAGCTCCGACAAGCACTACCATCAGCATTGCAAACAAAACCATTACCTGGCCGGATTCATTCTTAAAAACAAATCTCATATCTATTCTCCTCTCCGCATGACATCAATTAACCCTCATGGTACAGGAACTGGTCACATGGTACTCAGAACCCCATAGCAGTTGTCCAAGGGGCGTCAGGGTTGCCGCCGCATAGTCCAGCGAAACCACCACATCCTGATTACCGGAAGAGCCGGTTTTTGAAACGGAAATATTGAGATTGGATGTATCCAGATCAGGTGTTACGTTTTTAACCTTAGTCTTCACTCTGGAGCTGAAATCCGTATCAGAAGCACATACGATTCCTTCTCTGGCACCTTCTCGTGCAGCACTGGTCACGCTGAGAGAGTGGGAAAAATAGATGCCAAACTCCAATATTCCAAATAGTATCGTAATAAAAATCGGCAGGATCAGCACAAATTCAACCATTGCCTGCCCCGATTCATATTTTCCTTTACGCATCTTCTATCTCCTCATACAAAAAGTGCGCCCACTGCGCTGTGAAGCTACAGTGTGCGCATTTTGTATATATATCTGTAACAAACACATTAGCCAGAATGCTTTATTTAAGTAATGCTTTTGCGATGGTATAAACCAACGCCTATAACTCCTTATGGAGTAGAACCGCCAGCAGAAGCCGGGTCATTCAGTGCAGTGGTAATCTTCTGGAAGATACTCTTCAGACCACCGTTCATGGCTGAAAGTGCGCCAATCAGGACAACAGCGATCAGAGCAATAATCAGGCCATATTCGACCATGCCCTGGCCGCTTTCTTCGGATGCAAACCAGTTTAAAAAGTTTTTCATAAGAACCCCTCCTTCCTTCAGTGATAGGGCCAATGTGTTTGAAAACAGCAACAAAAATTATGGGGCTGCAGCACTTGTAACAGCACTGACGATCTTATCATATAAAGCACCAATCGCCTTACTCGTTAAACTCATCGGAACAATGACCAAAATAACAAGCACACCAATAATGAGTACATATTCGGTCATCGCCTGCCCACATTCATCTATCATCCATTCTCGCATAATATCTACCTCGTCATAATTCATAGGAATACCATGATATATTCCTGTGCTGCATCGACATAGGGAATCAACAAGGCAACCAAAAAACCGCAACTCAGGTGTGCCGCCATTGGAAAATAATCGTTCAGCAGCAACAAATGTCTGCCCATGACAACAAAGACATAGAACAGAATCACAACAGCCATTCCGGAGAGAAAAGGAATCATACCCGATGTTCCAATAATTATGGAGACTGCAAATACATATTTGAGATCTCCGGCTCCGAGGCCAGTGCGTCCTTTAACAAGGAAAAAAATCACAGAACTGCCGCCAAAAATCAAGAGCGCAAGCCCCAGTGCAAGCAGAGCATTCAGCAAACCGGATGGTCCATCGAACAGAATCCGATAAATAATACCAAGGCCAAGGAGCAGCAGAACACTTTCGTTGGGGATTAGATGTATATAGCAATCGGTCAGAGAAATAACCATTGCAATTGCTATAAAGGCAATGGCAAAAAACGCTTTATAACGAAACATCCCTCCAAGAAGTGAGCTGCCGGCGCCCACAACCCCTGCGGACAAAATTATCATTGCAAGTACGCACAGCAGTTTGATCCATTTAGGAATCGGGCTCTGCGGTTCCGGTTTTCCACGCTGTCTGCATTTATAAGAAATTATTTTTTTAGCAATATGCGGTATGAAGCAACCAACTGCCGCACCGATGACTGCACCGGTCAAAGCGGGTAACAGTATATACGGTACAAACATCCCATCACCTCCTATGGACCTGACTGTTTCCAAATCCCATCTGAACCAACTTCACAAGAAACGAGTCAATAATCTCCCGAATCCGATCTTAGTACATCGTTTACAAAATAACTAGCCTTATAAACGTGGTGCAAAAGCGGTTCTTTCCATCTCTTAATTTGTTACGGGGCTATTGTAGCAGGTCTCAACCAACGTCGAACCAACGGAATTACCCCTATTTCGACTTTTTTTCAAAAAATTTTTGTTTTTGGTTTATGTCCTTCCTATGAAATAAAAAAACACCGCAGAAAGCGTAAATTGCATTTCTGCGGTGTCTTCTATATTATGATGTTGTGGTCAAAAAGGTATTTTGACCACTCTGGTCCAATTAATCAAACAGCTTTTCTTTATAAACTCCAACGTTTATCAGTCCTCTGATTGCGTCTACAACGGCCTGCTTATCTTCCTTATAGGTAACGCCAAACCACTTATCCGGTGTGTCCAGGACGCGGACTCTGGCTTTTCCTTCGTGTACTAACCGGTCGATAATCTTTGGAAGCAGGTATTCTGCTTTGATATCACCTGGTTTTAAGTTGTCTAAAAATTTCGGGAAGCCTTTTTCCAGTTCGTTTAAGAAGCCAACCGGAAGTCCCCACATGTTCATGGAAACCAGCTGCTCCGGCTGTACTTTAACAGGATTTCCTGCATCGTCTGCTGCGTGAAGGCCATCTTCCATCATGCGGATGTCATAGGTCTCTGTAACTTTCTTAAGTATGCCATTTTCCTCTTCGCAAACGCCTCTGGTAACAGCGCCGTTGTCGCTTAATGTATTCTTTAAAATAAATCCGCCCATGCAGATGTCATAGACATCACCATTCTCGGTCATTTCATTTACCATATACTCATGGATCTTGCGAAAGCCTTCTTTTCCATAGTAGTCATCAGCGTTGATAACAAGGAACGGGCAGTCGATCAGTCCCTTTACAGTAAGAACTGCCTGGCCGGTTCCCCATGGTTTGGTACGCCCTTCGGTTACTTTATATCCTTCTGGAAGAGCATCCAGTTCCTGGTAGGCATAAATGACCGGGATCTGCTTTTCGATTCTGTTTCCGATTATCTCCTTAAAATCCTTCTCTAAATCCTTACGGATAATAAATACTACTTTATTAAATCCTGCTTCCATAGCATCATGGATGGAATAATCCATGATGATCTCACCATTTGGGCCAACCGGCGCTAACTGCTTAATTCCGCCACCAAAACGGCTGCCAATACCGGCTGCCATGATCACTAATGTGGTCTCTTTCATGATTTTTCACCTCGTAAACTGTACATTCAATAAACTTTCTGTAAAATCGCAGAAATCCATGTTCTGCGCATCGGTTACACTATAGCACACTTTCTTTTAAAAGGCAAAACCAATACAACATAAAAACTATTAAGTTTCTCTTTCCATAATAATTATTCACTCCTTTCCCAATAACGTATACTCCCTCGTTTCACAGTCTTTTTATTGTAATTACATTAGCAAAAAATGTGATTGCACTTGTAACACTACGCTACTATTATAAGAGATGGTTAAGAATATGAAAAGCTCGCTTAACAAAATTAAGTCATATACATTTAAGGAGTATTTAGTCATTATGATGATGAAAGAAATAAAAAGCCCATTTTGGCATATCGTTTATGAATATGGATTAATCACCATCAGCATCTGGATCATGGTAGTAGGGATTTACTTTTTCAAATTCCCGAACCATTTTGCATTCGGAGGCATCACCGGTTTTTCCACTGTAGTCAGTGAACTGACTCACTGGTCTGCCAGTGATTTTACATCTGTTACTAATACAGCCCTTCTGCTGTTAGGATTTCTATTCCTGGGCAAAGGCTTCGGGTTGAAGACGGTATACGCAACCATGGTCATGTCCGTCAGCTTATCACTTCTTGAACGTTTCTGCCCATTAAGCGCACCGCTTACCAGCCAGCCGCTCTTAGAGCTGATGTTTGCCATCTTCCTTCCGGCTGTAGGAACTGCCATCCTCTTTAACATCGGGGCATCCAGCGGCGGCACCGACATCATTGCCATGATCTTAAAGAAATATTCCAGCATGAATATCGGTACCGTGCTTATGTTAGTAGATATCGCATCTGTTGTTGCTTCCTACTTTATCTTCGGCATAGAGACCGGCCTGTTCTCCACCATCGGTCTTGCGGCAAAATCACTGGTGATCGATGATGTGATTGAGAATATTAATCTTTGCAAATGTTTCAATATCATCTGTGATGACCCGAAGCCTATCTGCGATTTCATTATCAATGGTTTGAACCGCAGTGCTACTGTATACCATGCAGAAGGCGCTTTCACCCACCACGATAAAACTGTTATCATGACCACCATGAAACGCAGCCAGGCATTAAAGCTGCGCAACTACATTAAGCGCGTAGAACCGACTGCATTTATGCTGATCTCCAATTCCAGCGAGATCATCGGAAAAGGCTTCCTTTCAAATTAAACCGCTTCTGTATTCCGTTCCAAAAGTACTTGCCCGTGTACAGGAACCGATGAGGCCATACAGGCTGAATGCGGCAGTTCCACTCCATTGTAGCAGTTTGGGATTTATGTTATACTATAGGAAATGCATCAGCGTGCAATACATATGTAAATGATCTTGCGCTGGAAAATCCGGTGATTGACATTGTAGGGCCCACTGCAGTGGACAACCAGAAAGAATCCATTGAACAGCAGCAGTGACTGAATTCTTTTTACGAAGAAAATTATTATCTGTACTAGCGCCAGAATAAGTGCATCACTCAGCGCAGCAAAACCATGATGGATGTATCCAGAGTGCTCTTACAGCGCCAGGAAGCATTTTTTACCCACGGGCCTAATTATTTAAAACCACTGCTTATGCCAATATTGCAAAAACTCTGGGAATCCATGAATCCACAGTCAGCCGTGCTGTAAGCAAAAAATATCTTCAATGTTCCTGAGGTATCTATCCTATGAATTTCTTCTTCTCCAGAAATGTGGGGACCGCTGCTGCAGACGGCCCGCAAGATTCAGCAAAAGAAGTAACTGCCCGCAAGATCAAACGGCTGCTCCATGAGATCATAGAAGAAGAAAACAAGAAAAAAACCTACATTGACCGTATCCTTGGGAAAAAATTAGCTGAAAAGGGGATTTCCATTTCCAGACGTACCGTTGCAAAGTACAGAGAAGAAGAAGGTATGCCGGATGCCAGCGGCCGAAAAGAATATAGCTGATACATGACGAAAAATAGCTCGAAAAAAATCTCAAAAAAACTCTTGACTTTTTTCATGAAAAGCGGTAAGATATCATCGTTGTCGGTAATACAGAACGTTGCTGACCGGGATGCCCAGATAGCTCAGTTGGTAGAGCAGAGGACTGAAAATCCTCGTGTCGTTGGTTCGATTCCGACTTTGGGCACTGTGCAGGTGTAGTTCAATGGTAGAACACTAGCCTTCCAAGCTAGATACGTGGGTTCGATTCCCATCACCTGCTTTGAAAATTAAATGTTTTCATTTATGCGCGAGTGGCTCAGGGGTGGAGCACCACCTTGCCAAGGTGGGGGCCGCGGGTTCGAATCCCGTCTCGCGCTTTTATTTTTTATCCCGGTTATGCCGGGATTTTTTATTTCATAGGAAATTGCGTCCTATGAAATAAAAAATGGGCTCTTTTTAGGCTTTATACGATCAGATCAGGCCAGAACCTTTCCTTCCGGGAACAGGCTTCTAAATACAGTTCTTACTAATGGTCCTGCAACAAGCAGCTGGAAAGGCAGTGCCATAATAAAGTTTTTAGGAATATTGGTCAGCCAGATGATGAAAAGCAGCCCCCACTGTCCGGAACGGACACAGGCTTCCATTGCACCATAGAATGACATGATGATGACCATAGGAACTACCATACAGGTAGAAATAACAATCACCTTCTTTAAAACGCTGCTGTCTCTGTTTACAAAGAAACGGAACGCAACTCCCTTGGCCGGTCCAGATACTACAAACCAGTCCATGCAGAAGGCAAACACAACGGCAATTGGGAATCCCAGCCATCCTTCACGAAGCACTTCTGTGCTGAAACCACCCATATGAAGGGTAACATTATACATGCTCATCCAGAGCACCATGGTAAAACACATCATTACACTGTAGATCAGACTTTCTCTTTTGTTCTGCGGCATTTTTCATTTCTCCTTTTTTCTTCTTTGGTGTCTATCGTGCGTATCCGCGCGGAGCGTTTTGGGTATCCATAGGATGCACTTTCCTACGAATTAAAAAAGAGATCACACGGGAACCCAGAAACATGTTTTCATATTTCACGGTGACTCGTTTGATCTCTACTGTTATATTTCATGCAATATGTTTGTATGCAATCTCACTGCGTCGTACGCTTGCGCATTCTGTTTTGACAAGGCACTATTATAGCATCTGCTATTGGCTTTTGTAAGTACTTTTTTACAAACAATCTTAATCTTTATATTTTCCCGTTTCAAATACTCCAAAACCATTTTCTGATTGTATATACTGCCCCCCGTCTGCCGCCATTGTAACCGACCGCCAGGATAAAAAAGCAGTTGCCTTTTATCCAGTATATTCAGGAATATTTTAAATCAGTCAGAAAATTTCTCCCGATCAGTCATTTACTTCCAGATAGTTATAGTCTTTTACTGCATCTTCCACAATATATTCCAGATACTCAAACAATACTATCGGATAGCAGTATTCCTGCCACATTTTATATGCATTTGTATTCGTAGCCTCTTTTACGATCTCATAGGCTTTTCCGCCGTAGCAGGCTGCATTTAACTGTGCATACACCTCAGACATCTGCTCCTTCTGGCTCTGAGTCAGCTTAACAAAAATATCGCCTTTTTCCTCTTCTGCTGAATCCTTCATGGCATCATAAGACTGATTGTAAAAAATAGTCCTTAAAGTCGCCGGAGCATAGGTATTAAAATTCAGTAAGTTCTCATCTGTGCTTTTATGCTTTCTGGCCCATTTTTCCATATCCACCTGTTTGGTATGGTAGGAAAACGTTTCATCATCCCGGTATTCCAGCACTCCGTACTGACAGGGTGGTGTAGAAAGAGAACTGGTAACGATCTCATAGATCCCACGGTCTTCTTCATCCCTCATATAATGCTGTACATGAAGATGTCCGCTTAAAAACAGAGCAATATCTTCCTCTTCTAGCCGATCTACCAACTCTTCGCTGTGTTCAATGGTACAGTCTTCCACATAGATCTTACTCTCATCCAACAGGTTATGATGGGCCACCGGCAAAAGGATCACGCTATCTTCCCAGGCTTTTTCCAGCTGGTCATCGATCCAGTCATAGGTTTCTGTTTTTATCATTCCGCCTACTTTATTGGTCGGAGTGTACTGGCAGCTGTCTAACATTAAAAGGCGCATATCCGGGCCCAGATCATAGGTATAGCTTAAGGATGCCGGATCCCTGGCAAGTGCCTCCTCGTATCCAAACTCATGATAGATCTCTGCAAAGTCATCCGCCGTAATAATCTCAGCCGGCTGTCTGGTACGTCCGTCAAAGGAAGTAGCATTTTTGTTGTTGATATCATGATTTCCAGGGATGACTACCACCTGAAAGCCGTCTTTTTCCACTTGTTCCAGCTTTTTAACCAGCTCTTTATGGCTTTCTTTTTCTCCATTTAAGGTTAGGTCACCGCTTAAAATGATCACATCCGGTTTTAACGCCTCTGCCTGTTCAAAAGCCGCATCTGTAATCTCCCACACATAGTTAGTCAGCTTTCCATCTCCATGTTCCACCATGTACTGAAATTCTTCTCCTTTATCTGTTAGAGACTCTGCCAAATAGTGGATATCTGTCATAAGGACAATGCGCTTTCCATTTTTCATAGGCTGCGCTTCTTTCTCTTTTTCCCCGTGCGGGAACGGTTCTATATCTTCTGCATTGGCATCTGTAGATTTCCTGGCCTCTTCTTCTGCTTTTCCAGAGGGCTGCTGTTTTGTTTCTTCTATATTTACTTCTGCCTGAGAAACATTTGCAGGCTGGGTGCCTTTATTTCCCGGCAGCATGCTGCACCCGGCCGCAGACACACAAAATACTGGCAGTATGATTGCTGCCATGATCCATTTTTTCTTTTTCATCCTTCATCCCTCTTTTTCTTATTCCAGTTCAGATATAACAGCCCAGATATCTTCTGTTTCAAATCCCAGTTTCCAGCAGGCAATTCCTGCCAGATCATATTTATTGACCAGGTCCTTTTTCAGTTCCAGCGATTTTACCTCTTCCATCCAGATCTTCTGAGTTCCGTTTTCATTTTCTATTTCACCGTAATACTGGCTCACATCGTCCTGCCAGGTCAGTTCTACATTATTTTCATCTACCCAGTTCTGTGCTGCTGTTATACCGTATGCCTTGGATGTAGTCTTTCCGTTTTTTTCAGTCCATACTCTGGTATAGAACGGAACACTGTTGATCACTTTTTCCTTTGGAACTTCTGCAAGTGTACCGGTAATGCCGTTTTCTACATAGGAAAGTGAGGCAACAGAACCCGCATCGCCTCCTGCGAAATGTTCATCATAGCCCATTACGATCACATAATCGGCTACAATCCCCTGCTCCTTCCGGTTGTAGAATGCACTGTACACCGTCGGAACATAGTCATCTACTGACAATACCAGCCCTTTTTGTCTGCATGATACGGACATTTCACGGATAAATTGCACATAATGGGGACCTGCAGAAGATTTCAGGCTTTCAAAATCCAGATTGAACCCGTCAAATCCATAGGTATCTGCTTCTTTCATCAAATCTTCGATCAGCTTTTTCCTGGTGGTAGTGGAAGAAAACAGCTTGCTGGAATCTACATTTTTCACACTTTCTTCTGTACTGATATTGTCAAACATGGCCCATATCTGAAGTCCCAGAGCATGTGCCTTGTCTACATAATCTTTACTTGCAAGAGATGTATAATTGCCATCATTGTCCGTTATGTTAAACCAGGTCGGCACGATTACGTTCATGCCTTTGGCTGTATCTGCAACCTTATCCAGAGTCCCATTGGCATCCTTTGTGGTCACCTGGTGGAATCCCAGACGTATCTTACCATCAAAGGAAATATTTGTATATACAGGTGCATTAAATTCGCTGACTGGAGTTTCTTTCCTGGTCTTACTCAGCCGGCTGTTTGGCACATAACCAATATAACCATTTTCTGTACGCACTTTGGACCATTTATCCATCTGCTCTATGATCTGCACGGAAGTTCCCTTTTCTTCTGTGTTGATGATCTCGCTGCGGATACCGCCTCTCACTCTTACAGAAGTTTTGTATCGCAGTGTGGCAGTTTCATACATATCCCAGTTAGTATCAATAAATACGCGCTTGATTTCACTGGTGGCAAAGGCTTCTTCCCGAATATCTGTATATTTTTTCACAAGACCTAAGGACAGGTACACTTCTCCGTCTTTTTCCTTTAAAAGAGGACCTGCATCTCCCTGTGTGGAGGCATCTGCGTAGATGATCTCCTCCGGAAGAGCATAAACCAGAAGTTTTTCCCTATCATCCCAGTAAAAACGTTGATTTACGTAATCATCCACCCAATTCACCGGTAAATATACCTGACCATCTTCATAAATCCCCTTCTCATCCTGCAGTTCATTGTCTAAAAGCAAGGCCACCTGCTCTCCCTTTATCTGGAAAACATCCCTCTTGTCTGCCATCTCCGTACCTGGCCGTAGGTATTTTCCATATAAAAATCCCGCCCCACAGCCAACTGCTGCAAGAAACAGAAATCCTGCGATCACTTCCGGTCCACAACCTCTTTTTTTTCTTTTGTTCCGTTTCCTGCTTCGTACTGTCGATCTGTTTTCCATATAAATGCCCTCTTATGCGTGTTGTGCATTTTCTGCCACTCGTACATCGTTTCATAACCAACCTGATCACGCAGGATGCAGATTCGAGTGTGCAGTATTTATCTATCTGTTTACTTCCTTAATATTCTACGTCTCATTTTATATTATTCCACCCTATTATACAAGATGTTCTCTCGGAATCTTTCTGCACATACAAAACATAAAAATACCCCATAGACAGCTATTATGGTTTGCAGGCTGAGATGGTTATTTTCTCATTCTGCTGTCTACAGGGTATTCTAAGCATGATTTCTAAATTATTCTGATATTCTATATTTTTTAATTTCTAATCTGTTCTATCATTTTGTATTCTGCATCCTATCTTACTTCATTTATCACCTGCCTATTTCTTTTTCTGATCTGCTGAAAGGTACACTTTATCGAAACGTATTTCTTTTAAACTGCCTTTTTCTGAACAGACGTAGTCTCCCATATAGAAACCTCCGTCTTCTCCTACTTCAAAAATGCGGTTCCAGTCGGCTTCCCGACATATTTTCCCATCTATGAGGATAGGGATCCCCCGTTTTTTGAATCTCCTCAGTCCATCCAAATAGTCTTTTCGGTTTCTTGCATCCTCATTTTGCGTTTTGCTTTTCATACTGTAATCCCCATACCAGAACGGTACTCTTTTTCTCACTCAAAGAGGTTTTCGTGACATACATCCTGTAAGATCTTGTGAAATACCGCCTGTTCTCCTCCTTTACTTAAATACATCCGCAAACCATTCCATGGTCTGAATATCCACTGAAAAGGCATCTGCTGAAAGTGGTATCTGCTTTAAGGAAATGCGAAACTGCCGCTCTATTTCTCTTTTAACGATCTCGCTGCCAAAAGCAGTCATACAGATCCATTCCCCCGCAGTTTCTCCTTTTTCTCTAAGCAGTCCCAGAAATTTTTCCAGCTTCCATTCTGACAGGTCTGCAATCAAGATTTTTTTCGTACACCGAAGCCATTCTGGAAAGATCTCATCTCTGATCGTTCCAAAATCAATGAGTATTTCCTGGTACTCTTTTTCCATACACGCAGCCAGCAGCGACGGATTTCCTTCATAATAGTAATCCACCCCTAACAGACGAAAATGATCTTTCTTTTTATAAGCGCGGCTGTCTTCTTTTCCGTCAGCATCTAAAAATGCCCTTATTTTTTCCAGATCTTTCTTCTGATTCCACTGAAGGACGGCTGTCTTTTTCTGTCTGCAGCTGCATAGGTAATTTGCCTCCCTGATTACAAAATGGGTCACCCCCGTTCCGCCTCCAGCTCCGGCTATCCCCATAACCTGTGCTGTATGTGCCATGGAAACCTCCTTTTTGCCCCAATTGACTTTTGTTCTGTTTTTTGTATACAATTATTCTGTATACACTTAAAAAGAGACATTAAAAATCCGGTTCCTTCGGAACCTGGATGAAAGGGATCTGCAAATTCCGGTATGCAAAAGAGGAATGGACTGTA
Organism: bacterium; assembly: GCA_963621525.1. Lineage (GTDB taxonomy): Bacteria > Bacillota > Clostridia > Lachnospirales > Lachnospiraceae > Enterocloster. The sequence continues at coordinate 90,355 of CAVFER010000001.1, forward strand.
TCCCAATGTCATATCTGCTCCTTTTTTTCTGTATCTATGGCGCCAGATAAAAAACATTTTAGCTTCTCTCTTTATTTTCATGGTCTTAAGCATTCTTTCCGCTTTCCCGTACTCCCACAGGTTTTCGTTTATCACTGCTGCCAGAAAATGATCCCTCTCTTTTAACTCCTGTGCTGCTTCTTCCCAATCTGTTCCAAAATCCTTTATGATTACTTGAGCATCTGATTTTTTATCCAGCTTTACCGCCGGTCCGTACCAGGGCTTCATATAGCATCCCCGGATATGATAGATACCAAAGCGATCCATGCGGGCACAGCCTTCTTTTTCTGCCATCCGCCTTAATGCGCCTGACTGGTTTTTCTCTTCATAAATGACTTTTATCCCTGTTTTTGTAAGGATGGCGCACAAGCCCAAAGCCAGATGGGTAGCTCCTGCCCCCGGTGTACTGCCTGTTATCACTATATTCAGAGATGATACTGCATTTTTATGGACGTTTACCAGACGTCCGCCCCGCACAGATCGTTCCAACGCAAGTTCCAGTTCTTTTGCTGAAGCATACCGCTTTTCTCTGTCCGGTTCCATGCATTTTCTGATAATACTCCGGAAAGCTTCTGATACCTCTGCTTTACAGTCTGTATCTGCCCCTGGGTTCAGGGTTCCATAGATCATAAATGTAAGGACGGCACCAATGGCATAAATATCCGTTCTCTGGTCTAAACACTGGTCAGTAGTATATAGTTCAGGTGCTGCACAGCCTGCGGTCCCGTACCGTTCTGTTTGCAAGCCGGCCCGGTCGCTCTGTTGGGCATGATCAAAATCGATCAGCTGCATAGTATCTTTCCAGAGCATCAGATTTTTCGGTTGTAGATCTAAATGTAATATGGGTTTATCACAAGAATGATGTAAATATTCAACTAATGAACAGATCTGCCGTCCATAACGGACTGCATCTCTTTCCTGAAATGGTCCCTGACTTTGTATCAGGTCATACAGAGAATTGCCTTCAAGATATTCCTCAATAAGATAAAAGTAGTGGCTGTCCTCTTCCATATCATAAACCAGTGGGATACCCGGATGCCGCAGCTCTTTTAAAATAAAAGCTTCTTGGCGAAATCCTTCGTAATCTTTATGAGCCTTCGGTACGCATTTGATCGCACGGTATTCGTTTAATCCCAGGTGAACGGCTTTCCATACGGTACCTGTGCGTCCCGATCCCACTGCTTGAATCAGCCGGTATTTTCCAAACAGGATTTCCCTCTTTTTTCACCTCTCTTTCGTTACAATATCATCTCTTGCTGTAATTTTATCCTATATTTTGTAACTTGTCTATAGTCCATATAATGACAACACATGTATCCCATGCATGCTATATACATATTTTCATGCCTATTTAGAACTCATTTTACCCCTGTAAACGAACAACAGGGAAATGGCTGCTGTCATGTGGTAGAATAAAACTTATTTTATATAACTTTTATTGATATTTCTACTGATTATGTAGTATATTCTAATTGTAGAAGTTTTTCTTTATAACATGTGACTTTACAGCAACACACCATAGAATCAAAAGAGAACAGGAAGTGATCCTATATGAAAATAGAACGAATCAATGACAATCAAATACGCTGCACCCTGACAAGCTTAGACTTAAGCTCACGAGGAATCAATCTGGCAGAACTGGCTTACGGCTCTGAAAAAGCCAGAAACCTGTTTCGGGAAATGATCCAGCAGGCAGCACAAGAAGTAGGTTTTGAAGCAGAAGATATCCCGTTAATGGTAGAAGCTATCCCGCTGTCTTCTGAAAGTATTATGCTTATTGTAACAAAGGTAGAAGATCCGGAAGAGCTGGATACCCGTTTCTCCAAGTTTTCACCTTTCGCAGAAGCAGAATCGGAAAATCTCCTTTCCCGGCTGGCAGATGAATTTCTGGAAGGAGCCGATGACCTGGCAAAGCTTCTGGGACAAAACGGTCCTGCTGACCTGAAAGCTGAGAGCAGTACAGCTGCCGAAGTTTCAGCACCAGAAGAGGCCAAAACTCCCCAGATCCAGCTGCGTACTTTCCGCTTTGAGAGTCTGGATCAGATCAGCGAAGCTGCAAGAGCTGTGGGAAACAGCTGCGATGATATCCATAATGCCTTATATAAAAAGCCGTCCACCCGTCAGTACTACCTGGTATTAAACAATAAGGACTGCAACGAGCTGGGCTTTTCCAGAGTCTGCAATGTTCTGGCTGAATATGCTGCTAAACTGCCAAATGAATACGCAGGAGAAGCATATTACAAAGAGCATTATGATGTAATAATCGGTGAAAATGCGTTACAGAAGCTGAAAAATCTGTAAAAATCGGCGAATGCGTTACCGGCACGTTCGTAATATGTTTTTGCAAACAAAAATGTCCCGCATACACGGGACACTTTTGTTTCTTTACTTAAAATAATCCGGATATTCCTGACGGAACTTCCCTTCATTCATCTGCCATCGGCTCAGATGCTTTTCCATCTGCTCTACGACTTTTTCTTTTTTATGTTCAGCAATAAAGCAGATAATCTTTTTATGGTCTTCGATAATGGTATTATCTTTCACTGTATTAACAGAAAGGCTGCGGATACGGTCATAATGGATCGCCAGTTTCTGACACATGCCATAGGTCAGTTCCCTGCGGCAGATCCTAAACAGCTTGTGATGCATCTCATCATCCAGCTGCATCAGCATTTCAGGCCGGGAATTTTCCATATAAAACTCCTGTAGTCCTACATTTTCCTGCATCCATTTCATATCTTCCGATGTTGCCATTTCACAGCACATTCCTGCAATCTGCTTCTCTAAAAGCACACGCAGGGACCGTGCCTCTTCTACCAGTTCTACATCAATCAGGGCAATGCGCATGCCACGCTGGGGGAATATTTCGATTATACGTGACTCTTGGCTTAGCTGGATCACTGCTTCCCGCACAGGAGTCCGGCTGACGCCGATCTTAGCCGCAAATTCCATGTCATTAAAGGCTTCTCCCGGCTTCAATTCAAGAGAAACAATCTGCTCTCTTATCATGCGGTATGCGTATTCTCTGGCTGTCTCTCCCGTTCGTTTTCCCTGTGCGTTCATGTGTGTCCGTTTCTCCTGTTTATTTGTTCTGCTTTACAATTGCTTCCCAGAGACCATTAAGATAGCATGCTCCCAGTGCGCGGTCATACAGGCCATATCCCGGCATGGAAACCTCTCCCCAGATAGCTCTTCCGTGGTCCGGACGCATAATACCGTCAAAACCGATATCATACAGCGCTTTCATGATCTCATACATATCCATGCTGCCGTCAGCAGACAGATGGGCTGCTTCCTGGAAATCTCTGTAGCCATTATACTGCAAATTGCGCACATGTGCAAAATGGATACGGCCTTTTAAGGAACGGATAATATCCGGAATATCATTTTCAGGATTGCTTCCTAAAGAACCGGTGCAGAGAGTTACACCGTTAAATGGTGCATCTACTGCCTTCATCAGCTTTAACAGGTGCTCTTTATCAGTAATAATGCGTGAAAGACCGAAAACAGGCCATGCAGGATCGTCCGGATGGATTGCCATGCGGATATCGTATTTTTCACATACCGGCTGGATCGCTTTTAAGAAATATACCAGGTTATTAAATAATTTCTCTTCATCTACGTCCTTGTACATTTCAAACAGTTCTTTAATTCTTGCCATACGTTCCGGCTCCCAGCCCGGAAGTTCAAAGCCATTGGACTTTTCGCCCATAGATTCAAACATGTTTTCCGGGTTGATCTTGTCAATTTCCTTCTGATCGTATGCCAGAACAGTAGAGCCGTCCGGACGCACCTTTGCCAGGTCAGAACGGGTCCAGTCAAATACAGGCATAAAATTATAGCAGACTACGTGGATATCTGCCTGTCCCAGGCGCTCCAGTGTAGTAATGTAATTGGCAATATATTTTTCACGGTCCGGTGTTCCTACCTTAATGGCATCGTGGATATTTACACTTTCGATACCCATTACCTTAAGACCTTTTGATTCTACCAGCTCTTTCATCTGAAGAATGCGATCCATTGGCCACTCTTCGCCTGCCGGAATATCATATAATGTGGTGATAACGCCCTTTACTCCCGGAATCTGTCGGATCTGCTCCAGAGAAACAGAATCAAAGCCTTCGCCAAACCAACGCAGTGTCATGTCCATAATGTTTACCTCCTGAATGTTTGAAATCATTTTAATGACTTAGTAAATAGCTTTTAAATATACTAATATATTACTCAATATACTAAGTTACACGCCTGCTGTCAAGAGTTCATTTCACATAAATAGACTTATACACGCAAAAACCGCCTGCCATAAAGTGCCTTGCGGCTTTTCTTTACAGCAAACGGTTTTACAATGGGCAACTGCCCTTACATGTTCTCTGATAGTCGATATTATCTGTCAGCCAGGATCTCATTCATCTTGGAAACCAGATCATCAACGTCGATTCCATGAACCATGCATGCCTCTTCCAGAGATTCAGCCTGAGAAGCCGGGCATCCAAGGCAGTGCATTCCTGCTCCCATCAGCATCTGAGGGATCAGTTCATCCATGTGGATCAGTTCACCGATCAGCATTGTCTTTTCGATCTTCATGTATATCTCCTCCTATTTTATAAACTATACGTAATGATGCTATACGCTTTTATCAGCATAATACATTTTGAATTTTTTGGCAAGCCTATTTCTTTTGTAGGTTTTATGACCACAACCCGTAAAACCTTGTATTAACTGGCGTTTTAGATAGTTTTGACTAACCGTTTTGCTCCCAAATTTGTACAATTTATACAGCTTTCGGTGGTATTTTCCTCTTGAATAATTGTTCGGAATCGTTTACAATAAAGTAACATAAAAGAGGTTGTTTTCGGAGTTTTCCGAAAACATCTAAATATATAAGGAGGTATTTTATCATGGCATATGTAATTACTGATGGTTGTGTAAGCTGCGGAACCTGTGCTGGCGAATGTCCAGTAGGTGCAATCTCTGAGGGAGATAGCAAGTACGTGATCGATGCTGATTCCTGCATCGAGTGCGGAACCTGTGCTGCTGCCTGTCCAACCGGCGCTATCGAAGGCTAATTTAAGCTACAATCGAGTAGGAGGCTGACCATTGGTTGGTGGCCGTCCTCTCACACCACCTGTATACGATTCCGTGGGAAGGTGGTTCTTTAGTTTTCACAAAACTGTTAGATAATAGTCAAGCATGGATGTATACTCCGGCTTGGCTATTATTTTGTCTGTCATTTCATGTACAAAAAACCGCAGTTTCCGGATCAGGAACTGCGGTTTTTTCATAAATTATGTTTTTTTACGTTTCATTATTTCTGTGGGCCAGCTGCTACCAGTGCCTTACCAGCTTCGTTACTCTCGTACTTAGCGAAGTTCTTGATGAATCTGCTTGCCAGATCTTCTGCCTTCTTCTCCCACTCAGCTGCATCTGCATAGGTGTCGCGTGGGTCAAGGATTGCAGGATCTACACCCGGAAGTTCGGTAGGTACTTCAAAATCGAAGTGAGGAATCTTCTTGGTAGGTGCCTTTAAGATGTCGCCGCTTAAGATAGCGTCGATGATACCACGGGTGTCCTTAATGGAGATACGCTTGCCAGTACCGTTCCATCCGGTATTTACCAAGTATGCCTTAGCGCCGCTCTTTTCCATCTTCTTAACCAGCTCAGCTGCATACTTTGTAGGATGCAGTTCCAGGAATGCCTGGCCGAAGCAAGCAGAGAAGGTAGGTGTAGGCTCGGTGATACCACGCTCTGTACCAGCTAATTTAGCTGTAAATCCAGACAGGAAGTAGTACTGAGTCTGCTCTGGTGTCAGGATAGATACTGGAGGCAGTACGCCGAAAGCATCTGCGGACAGGAAGATAACGTTCTTTGCTGCAGGACCTGCAGAGATTGGACGAACGATCTTCTCGATATGATCGATTGGATAAGAAACACGGGTGTTCTCGGTTACGCTCTTATCAGCGAAATCGATTTTTCCGGTCTCATCCAGAGTAACGTTCTCAAGCAGAGCATTTCTCTTAATTGCATTGTAAATATCCGGCTCTGAATCCTTATCCAGGTTGATAACCTTAGCGTAGCATCCGCCTTCGAAGTTGAATACGCCATTGTCATCCCAGCCGTGCTCATCATCACCGATCAGCAGACGCTTAGGATCAGTAGACAGAGTAGTCTTACCTGTACCGGACAGACCAAAGAAGATTGCGGTGTTCTCACCGTTCATATCTGTATTGGCGGAGCAGTGCATGGAAGCGATGCCCTTTAATGGCAGATAGTAGTTCATCATGGAGAACATACCCTTCTTCATCTCGCCGCCGTACCATGTATTGATGATAACCTGCTCACGGCTTGTGATGTTGAATACAACTGCGGTCTCAGAGTTCAGACCTAATTCCTTGTAATTCTCTACTTTAGCCTTAGATGCGTTGTAAACAACGAAATCAGGCTCGAAGTTTTCCAGTTCTTCAGCAGTTGGCTTGATGAACATGTTGGTAACGAAATGTGCCTGCCAAGCTACTTCAACGATAAAACGGATTGCCATACGAGTATCCTTGTTTGCGCCGCAGAATGCATCTACAACGTAAAGTCTCTTGTTGGACAGCTCTTTCTGAGCGATCTCTTTAACAGCCTTCCAAGCTTCCTCGGATGCCGGGTGGTTGTCGTTCTTGTATTCATCAGAGGTCCACCATACAGTGTCCTTGGAGTTCTCGTCTACAACGATGAATTTGTCTTTTGGAGAACGTCCTGTATAGATGCCAGTCATTACATTAACTGCTCCCAGTTCGCTGACCTGTCCTTTTTCATAACCTTCCAGTTCTGGTTTAGTCTCCTCCTCAAATAACATTTCATAAGAAGGGTTGTACACAATCTCTGTGGTTCCGGTGATACCATACTTTGTTAAATCGATTTTTGCTGCCATCTTACTAACCTCTTTCCTTTCGTAATTGATTATAAGGGATAGATGCGATTGTATTTTTTCGCATGCACTACAAATTATCCCACTAATTTGTTAAAATGTCAACAAAGGATAGTAGTAATATTTTAACGTATTTTTATCACCTCCCGCTATATTTATTCGGCGAATTGTAAAAATTGTAAAACAGAGCTCTACGTGCTAAAATAGTTGGGAATAGAGATACAGGGAATGAAATCAAACAAAAGGATTTTAAAAGGAATTTTGAAACTTAACAATCAGGAGGATTTTACATGATAACTCTGCCGGAGAAGGGCAAAGAGATTTTTGGATATAAAGTGATGGACCAGACCACGGTTTCCATGTTAGGAGCACGTATGACGGAGCTTTCCCATATTGGCAGCGGTGCCAGAGTCCTGTATGTAGAAAATGATGACCGGGAACTGGGTTTTAACCTGATCTATCGCACTCCCCAGTTAGACCAGTCGGACAGCAACCACATTTTAGAGCATCTGATGCTGTGTTCCTGCTCCCGTTATCCAAGCAGGGATATTTTCTTTGATATGGACAGTAAAAGCTATTCTACCTTTATGAACGGCCTTACAGACAATACATACACCTGCTATCCGGTGTGTTCCCAGAGCGAAGACCAGTTATTAAAGATAATGGATGTATTTTTATGCTGTATGGAAGAGCCTGATGCCTTAAAAGAAGACTATTTTTTTCGGCGGGAGGCACTGCGCTATGAACTTGAAAGCGAGAATGATGATCTTTCTTTAGAAGGCACTGTTTTTAATGAAGACTGGGGGCATTTAACAGATATTCAGGAAAATGCGGACAACTTTATGGCAGAAACTCTTTATGAAGGCCAGACAGCTTCTCATCTCCTTGGCCGTGCACATTTTCATTATAAAGATATTTCTTTTGGACGAATCCGGGAACGTTTTGAAACATTTTATCGTTATTCCAACTGTCTGATCGTCCTGTATGGAAAAATGGATATCAGGCGGGTTCTGCATTTTCTGGACAAAGAGCATTTGTCCCGTTTTCCGGTGACTGCAGGTGTATTGGATCATGATCTTCTTTCTTATTTTCATGAACCGGTAAAACCGGGATTTTTCAGACGTCAGGCGGAAAGTCCTGCTTATGAAGGAAATCCAGGAAATAATAATGCCATTATTGATTATGGCATCGACCTTTCCGGCTGTAATAAAGATGATCTGGTTTTCTGGGACCTTGTAACAGATATTCTGGATCAGGAGACCTCTGCCATCCACCGTATCGCCCGCGAAAAGGGCCTTAATAATGTAATTGAAGTTTATCTGGACACGGCACCTGCTCTTCCTTCTTTAAAATTCCGCCTGCATAATGCAAAACCGGGACAGGAAGAAGATTTTTTAGCAGCTATGAAAGCCGGTCTTAAAGATATTTACGAAAATGGTGTTTCTTCTGAATTGTTCCATGCGGTTTTAAAAGAAAACCGGCTTTCTGACTGCCTTACAAGAGAGGCGCCGCACCTTGGGTTCCATATTTCTGAGGAGATTGGCAAGTACTGGAGCATAACTGATGCGACCGGGTATTTTACCCTTTATGAGAAATGTTTTGATACTTTCTCTCAGGATGAAGAGCTATCTATCCTACACAGGCTGATCGGAACTGTTTTAGAGCCCAATCTAAGTGCCATTGTCACTACTGTTCCCAAACCTGGACTGGCAGAAGCCATGGAAGCAGAAAAGGAACTGTATTTAAAAGAGAAAAAAGATTCTTTAAGCAGAGAAGAGATTCTAAAGTTGCTCCAAGATACCAGAGATTTCCGGATCTGGAACCAGAATGACCAGTGTAATCTGAACTTTCTCATCCAACCGGAAGATCTGCCAGTTCCAGAACCGGAACCTGAGATCTCTGAGACTGTTTTACATGGCATCCGCTGCCTTTCCAGTGCGGTTTCTTTAAAGGGGATCGGATGTTACCAGCTTTTCTTTGATATCAGCGGACTGACACCTGCTGACTGGAATTATCTGACCCTTTATCAGATGCTTTTAACTGAGTTAGACACAGACCGTTTTACCGTAGAACAGCAGAAAAATAAGGAACAGGAGCTGCTTTATGACTGTACCTTTGATGAACTGTATCCTGAAAGGAAAGCTGGTACAAACAGCCATCCTATGATGAGCGTGTTCTGGTATGGGCTTACAGAAGATTTTGAGGAAGGTCTGAACCTGCTTTTGGATCTTATGGGGGGCTGCGATTATGAAGACTGGGAGACCATTTTGCGGGCCATTGACAAATATCTGCCCGATTATGATATGTCCAGATCGGACAATGGGCCTTCACTGGCTTACAGCCTTACAGAGCGGTATATCAGGCGGGACAGCTGTTTTAGGTATTTGCTGAACCAGCCGGGTGTGTACGACTTTTTGAAGGATGTGCGGGATGCGCTGGAAAAAGCGCAGAATGCTGAAAAAGCAACCACTATGGACGAACACACCATGGAAACTACTGCTGCAGATGTTACAGCTACGGAAACCGCAAAACAGATTTCACAAAACTTGCGCCGGGTGGCCCACTGCATTTTAAATAAACACAGACTTGTATTTCTTGTCTGCGCAGACGAAAGCAGTCTGGCATTAATCCTAGAACAAGGCACAAAGCAACTTTCAAAGCTTCATGAAATCATGGACAGCACTCCGCTCCCAGACAGTCTTTTCACTTGCCCAAGAAGGAGTGCAGCTATAATTGACAGTCCTTTGGAAGAAGTACGCATGACCGGTGATTTTGACAATGTACCTGAATTTAAAGGCCGTCATCTACCATTTCTTCTGGCAATAGCGGACAAATACATCAAACCGGCGATCCGCTATCAGGGCTGTGCTTATGACAGCGGCGTAGATTTCCTTCTGCCTAACCGCTTTTTCACTTTGTGGAGTACTTCTGACTCCCGAATCCGCTCTACTCTTGAAACATTTGCCTCTGCGGGAGAACAGCTTAAGGAAGTGCCTGTAAGCGCAGAAGACCTGCGGGGCTATATTTTAAGTGCCTACGCTCAGGCACTGCCTCCTTCCGGTATGTTAAATGGCCGAATGCGTTTCCTGCGCCGCAGGTTATTTGGCATTTCGACAGATGTTGTCAATGAAATGATCATGGATATACGAAAGAGTTCTCCGGGAGACCAGAAAAAAGCGACTGAACTGATCCATAAAATCTTGCAGAACAGTCCGACTGCGGTAGTGGGAAATGAGAAGATGATCAATGAAAACAAGGATCTGTTTGATGAAATAATACTTTTGCATCAAAAGGCACGTTCTTCCAATATTTCTTCTCTCGTATAGATCAGCAGATTAGGAACCTTCATCCTTTAGCGACGTGCGCCGCCAGGCGCACCAAAAAAATAGCCGGGGCTCCAATTTTAATCAGAAACCCGGCTATGTATTTTCTACATTCCAAGCAGTCTGAGCAGGTCTCACAAAGTAAAAAAGTCCCATCGCCCGTCCCTGATCTGCCAGTTTCTGAAGTGCTGCCACCGGAACCTTCTTGTACTCTGCATGCGCGATGTATTCTTCCGACATTGGCTCTATAAGTTCCGCCGATCCCATGACCTGCACGCTTTTCAGCTCACCGAAATCCGGATTCTTATCAAAGACCGCAAGGCTGACATTCCTGTTCTTTTCCAGACCAATGAACTTCTCGCCGCCCTCTGTGAAAATCCAGAGTTTCTCCAACCACTGCTTTTCCTCTTCACTCTCCGGGATATCGATTCTTTCTATATTCTCTCAATCAGCATAATAACAGGGCGAAGACCATCCACGCAGGAAAATACAC
>CAVFER010000002.1:0-1346 GCA_963621525.1 bacterium
CTGTCCCTTGTATAAAACAGTGCTGTTTCTTCGATTTGCTTTACTCTTTGAGTTTGCGATACTTTCTCTTTCCATATCCTGTTCTGTTTTCAGTTCAGCAAAAGAACTGCTTCTTCTTATTGGAATATTGTCTATTGTTGAAAAACTGTTTATTGCCAGCTGATTTATCTGCTGCGTTGCAAATTTTTTCAGATCAGCAACGATTGCCTTCCTCTGGTTGCCGGTTTTTTGCGTTCTGATTCCCGGGTGCTTTCTCTCATAAGTATCACAAAGATCGATTAATTCATTATATGCCTTCAAAAAAGTGTCCCTGTTTTCCGGTGTTTCTCCCTTGATCAGGATCTTTCTTAAATTCTGCACACCTTTTTTTACATCATCATAACTTCCGGAATTGATCCAGTAACTGTGATCCGCTTTTTCCAGCTTTTTCTCAAAGCTGTCAAGCTGTTGGAAAAGTGCCTCATTTTTCTCATAATCTTTCTTGAGAATTCGGCCCGCTTTATCATAGGTTTTGGCGTCATGGTGTAATTCATTCATGCTTTTTTTCAGGGCTTCATCTTTTATGAAACTGAAATCAAGTCCTTTATAAAACTGGATCCAGGCATCAGGAGACAACTCACGCGAATTATATTTCGGATCGTTTTTTCTTAAGGCCTTCTGCCTATCTTTGTAGCTCTGGTCTGTTTCAAGGTCAACTACTTCCCATTCATCAAGACCTTCCTCGGTCATATTTTTGGTAATTACTTCCTTCGCGACCGCTTTGATATGATTTGCCTCTGAACCCTGAGCAAGCGCCTGTTCTGCCTGTTCTAAAAGCCCGACCTTCTCCGGAGGCATATTCTTTCGATTTTCTACATTTGCCTCATTGACCAGGATGCTTATCAGGTTAGAATCTTCACCCCGTTTCTTTCCATGCATATCTACACCTTCCGTTCCAAGAAAAGCTGTTCGATAACGAGATAATGCAAGGCCTATGCCGAGTTTTAGATTTAAAACAAACTGATGATAGGCGCCCTCTTTTGTATTCGTAAAGTTATCTTTGTACCATTCATTACTGCGCCCTGGATTTTTTTTGCGATATTCGTCAAAGGCAGGCAAAATCACATCATCTGTAAATTTAGACAATTCAGCAAGTCGTTCACGGATTCCGTATGTCATGAATCTCCCTTTTTTATCTCTGGGAAGAAAATAGTTTTCAGCATTACGATAAATATCATCATAAGCATTACCAAGACGATTTGTTAATTTGTCAAGGTACATACTTTCCAGTATGAGCCGTATCCTTTCATTTCCTTTCGCCTTCATGATCTTTTTCTGATAATCATCTATCACCTGTTTCTGTACTG
>CAVFER010000002.1:1409-92417 GCA_963621525.1 bacterium
TAATGTTTTTCTGGAATCATTTTTTTGAATCTTTTTCGTTTCTGTCTGTAGTATAGCATAGGAAATGGGACAAATGTGGGACAAATCGGGCAGAAGCCGATAGAAACAGATTAAATAAGTTTGGTATATCGGTTGTGGGAGGGAAAATAGATGTCGCGGATTTGTTGTCTGAATTCTTGACAGAAAAATAGAAATGATGTATAAAAGACATATTGATGCGTTTTGATTTATCTGACATAATTCGAGATAGCAGTGAGGAGACGATGCCGTCATGCTTCTGAAAAGGGAGCATGGCGTTTTTTTAATTCATAGGAGGGATTTATGGAGCTGAATCGTATAAATTTTCGGGTGCATGACCCACCCTCTATGTGTCAAAATGACACAAACATCAGAAAATACTTTGTAATAATACAATAAATCGTGCAAATAAAACAAATAAAAACCATACAGAAACTACAAAATTAAACAAAACGCACAAACAACATTGACATTACAACTGCAAAAATGTAAAATTAAAACATCAAAAACGACATTATGGACAGAAGGGTCCATTAAAAAATCAAGGAGGAAACAAGTATGAAGAAAAGAAATCTTGCACTTTCATTAACACTCGCTGTAGCAATGGCTCTTACAACGGCATGCTCCGGCGGTTCTGGTAGCACTCCGGAAACAACTGCAGCACAGAAGGCGGAGGCAAGTGATACTTCTGTAGCAGAGGGAGGCAACAGTGATCTGGATACTTCCAATCCAATTACCATCGCAGTAGCGGCCCCGATGACTGGCGATAACTCCGAGTACGGTATCGGATTTGCAAATGCAGCAAAATTAATGGCTGAGAAGTGGAACAACGATGGCGGATGCCTTGGCAGAGAAGTAAAAATCGTTGAGTACGACGACAAGAATACTTCCGAGGAAGCAACCACCATCGCACAGAAGATCGTGTCTGACAAAGACAACATTGCCGGTGTAATCGGACATTTCGCTTCTGGCGTATGTATGACAGCAGCACCGATTTATCAAGAGAACAGCGTTATTGAGATCTCACCGTCTTCTTCTCATCCGGATTATTCTTCCATCGGTGAATATATCTTCAGAAATAACACCGTTATTTCCAAAGAAGGTAGCGCGAGTGTAGATATCGCAGTCAATGACCTTGGCAAGAAGAAAATCGGTATCATTTCCATCATGACTGACTGGGGAACCAATACCTCCAAGATCATCACAGAAATCATTGATGGCATGAGTGATCAAGGCGTTTCCGTAGTGGCTCACGAGGAAGTTATGGAAGGTTCTGACGACTATTCTGCAGCAATTGCAAAACTGAACGATGCTGGCGCAGAGGCAGTTATCTGCTGCGGTATGTATAATCTGGTAGCACCCGTTGCGAAACAGTACAAACAGGTCAACCCGGATGTGGCTATCATCGCATTCTCTAATGCTTACAGCCAGCAGCTTTTAGAGCTGGGCGGAAGCGCAGTAAATGGTGTATGCTTCCCGGTTATCTTCTTTGCAGATTCTGATGATCCTGAAATTCAAGCGTATGTAAAACAGTACACCGATGTTTACGGTGTAGCACCGTCCGCACTGACCTCTCAGGCATACGATTCCGTAGGCATGCTGCTTACCGCAATCGAGGATGCAGGTACCACCGAGTCTGATAAAGTAAAAGACGCACTTTATAATGTTGATTATCCGGGCGTTACCGGTCAGACCAAGTTTGACTCCAATGGTGATGTGGATAAGGAGTTCGTAAAAGTAACCATCGAAGATGGCAAGTTTGTAAAAATGAAATAAAAGCGACAATCCATGTAAGTACATCTAAGGGAGCAGGAAAGCGTGCTTTCCTGCTCCCTGTATCATTGAAAGGAGCCAAAATGCTTGCTCAACAGGTTTTTAATGGTTTAGCCCTAGGAATGGGATATGCGTTAATAGCGGTAGGCTATTCGCTCGTATTCGGAATCCTTCGACTGGTCAATTTCTCACATGGTTCCATTTATGCTTTCGGAGCAGAAATCGCAATGGTATTCATTGTCAGCATGAAATTCGGCATTGTACCGGGGATTCTTTTAAGTATGTTAGTAACAGGCGCGTTAGGAATTATGATTGATAAGATCGCACTGGAACCGCTTCGCAAAAAAGGTTCACCGCCTATCGCGTCCTTGATCACCACCATCGGTATTTCTAATATCATCACCAATCTTCTAATTGTATTCATTGGTTCTGAGAAGAGAAACTTCCCGAATATTTTCGGATACGGTATGGTGAAACTGGGCGGGATTTCTATCACCATGACTCAGATTATGATGTGTGTAGTTTCTGTAGTACTGATGCTCATTCTGGTATTCATTGTATTTAAGACCAAGATTGGTCTTGCAATGAGAGCCAGCCAGCAAAATGCAAAAGCAGCAAAGATGATGGGAATTGATGTAAACTTTGTTATCAGCTTTACGTTTTTTCTGGCAGGTGTGTCTGCAACTCTTGCTGGCGCGCTGGTCGGCGGTTACTACGAAATCGTTTATCCCAATATGGGATTCATGGCAGGTTTAAAAGCATTCGCAGCCGCAGTTCTTGGTGGTATCGGAAGTCTGCCGGGTGCAATTCTCGGTGGCTTGATTATTGGTGTTTCTGAGTGTATGGCAGTTACCTTCTTTGGTTCTACCTACCGTGATTCTGTAGCATTTATCATTTTAATCCTGGTGCTGATCATTCGCCCGAACGGCCTGTTTGGTAAGAAGGGCATCACCAAGGTATAAGACACAGTGACGAAACTTGGAGGATAGAGATGAAAAAAGATAATAATACACTGCTTTCTTCGTTTGAACAGTTCACAGCGAAGAACGCAAAGATCCTTTGGGGAGTTCTGGCTGTTCTTCTTGTTGCACTTCCGTTTGTGGTAAAGAACCAGTATTTTCTGACGGTAGTCGCAAAAATTGGATGCTACGCAATCCTGGGCCTCGGTCTTAACATTCTGACTGGTTATACTGGTCTGGTATCTCTGGGTCATGCAGGATTTGTCGCAATCGGTGCATACACGGCATCACTTTTGGCTGTAACACTGGGGTGGTCGTTCTTCCCGGCTATGATTATGGGAATGCTGGTAGCTGCAGTTGTCGGTGTGTTAGTCGGATTGCCTACATTACGTGTAACAGGAACTTACCTTTCTATTATCACCCTGGGATTTGGTGAAATCGTCAAGATGATACTGATGAACTGGCAGAGCGTGACCAACGGTACTCTGGGCGTCAAAAATATCCCGAAGCCGCAGATTTTCGGAATTAAGTTGACTGTGGCAAATAACGGAATGTATTTCCTGATTCTGATTCTAATCGTGCTGATTTCCCTGTTCTGTAAGTCCCTCATCCAGTCTAAAACCGGACGGGCGCTGCGGGCAATCAAGACAGATGAGATGGCCAGTACCATGATGGGAATCAACATCACAGGCTACAAGATCCTGGCATTTATTATTTCTGCTATGATCTGCGCACTGGGCGGAGCGTTGTATTCCTCACTAATCGGTTATATAGAGCCAAATACATTCAACTTTGATGTTTCAACCCTGATTTTAAGTATCGTTATCTTAGGCGGAATGGGTACTCTCAGAGGTATGTATGTAGGCGCAATTGTGCTAGTTGCGTTCCCTGAGGTGTCAAGAAGCCTTATGAAATACCGTTTCGTTCTTTATGGAGTAATCTTAGTCCTGATGATGCGTTTCCGTCCGGAAGGACTGCTGGGTTGGAAATCTTCTTTACCTTACAAATTATCAAGGAAGGTTCAGGCAAAGTTAAACAGCGAAGATGCAAACGCATAGAAAGAACAAACTGGCAACGGATGGAGGCACAATGGCTAGAGAAGATTTGTTATTAGAGGTCAACGGAATAACGAAAAGATTCGGCGGTATTGTTGCGGTAGAAAACGTCAGCTTCAAGGTTCATGAGGGTGAGGTCATCAGTATCATCGGACCGAACGGAGCAGGTAAGACTACAGTGTTCAATATGCTGACCGGTGTTTATAAGGTTGATGAGGGGACAATTAAGTTCAAGGGTGAAGAAATCCAGAGCATAAACCCCAGAGATATTGTAAAAAAGGGTATTTCCAGAACATTCCAGAACATCCGGCTTTTCTCTGATATGCGGGTCATTGAAAACGTACTCGTAGGAGCGCATATCAAGACAAAGTATGATTTCTTTTCTTCTATTTTCAGAACAAAAAAATTTAAGGAAGAGGAAGATGAAATCACCTACAATGCGCTGAAGGTTCTGCAGGAAGTAGGACTTTATGACAGAAGAGATGATTACGCTTCCAACCTGCCTTACGGAGATCAGAGAAAGCTGGAGATCGCACGTGCGATTGCTACCGGAGCAAAACTGATCCTGCTCGACGAGCCGGCAGCCGGAATGAATCCGCAGGAATCCCATGAGCTGATGGAATTTATCCGATTTTTAAAGAAACAGGGCTATACTGTTTTGATGATCGAGCACGATATGAGTGTGGTTATGAATATTTCAGACCGTATCTACGTAATCGACCATGGCAAACCGATCGCGGAAGGACTTCCGGAAGAGATCGCAAAGAATCAAAAGGTTATCGATGTATATCTGGGAGGTTCGAATAATGCTGCTAAAGATTGAGAATCTGCATACTAATTACGGCGCGATCCATGCCCTGAAGGGAATCAGTCTGGAAGTAAATGAGGGCGAGATCGTCTGCCTGATCGGCAGTAACGGAGCCGGAAAAACAACGCTTGTGAATTCTATCGTTGGCATCGTGAAATCGAGCAGCGGTAAGATCACATTTGACGGAAAAGATATTACGCATGTACCTGCACATGCAATGACAAAAGCAGGAATCGGCATTTCTCCTGAGGGACGTGAGGTGTTCCCGGAGCTTACTGTGGAAGAGAACCTGCGTATAGGCGCGTTTATCGTAAAAGACCAGAATCAGATCAAGGAATCCTATGAGAGGGTTTACGCATTGTTCCCGCGTCTGAAAGAGCGTACCACGCAGTTAGCTGGAACCTTATCCGGCGGCGAGCAGCAGATGCTGGCTGTAGGAAGGGCACTGATGTCCAACCCGAAGATGATCCTGCTTGACGAGCCGTCCCTGGGACTTGCTCCGAACTTTGTAGAGATGATCTTCGGCATGATCGAAAAGATCAACAAACAGGGGGTTACGGTTCTTCTGATCGAGCAGAACGCGAATGTGGCGCTTCAGGTTTCGCAGAGAGCCTATGTACTGGAGAATGGTCTCGTAAGTATGTCTGGCAAAGCCGACGACATTGCAAATAATCCGATGGTAAAGAAAGCTTATCTCGGTATGGCATAAGGCAAAAACTATGAAAGGATGTATGTTATGAAGAAGATTATCAACAATCCGACTGATGTAGTAAGTGAGGCACTGATGGGCATGCAGGCAGCTTATCCGGATAAGCTGGTTTACACACCAAAGATGGAGGTTATCAGCAGAAAAGAGAAAAAGACCGATAAGGTTGCAGTCATCTCCGGAGGCGGAGCAGGCCATGAGCCGCTGCACGCAGGTTTTGTAGGAAAGGGCATGCTGGATGCAGCTATTTCCGGAAATGTATTCTCTTCTCCAAGTCCGGACCGTATCGGAAGCGCTATCGAGCAGGTTTCCTGCGGTAAAGGCGTACTGATGGTAATCAAGAACTATTCTGGTGATATCATGAACTTCGGCCTTTCTGCAGATCTCGCTGAGATGGATGACATTGAGGTTGCGCAGGTTGTTGTAAAAGATGATGTCGCAGTTCCGGATAGAGAAGAGGGAACCGGCAGAAGAGGTATCGCAGGAACTGTTTTCGTACATAAAATCGCAGGCGCGAAGGCAGAGCAGGGCGCAAGCCTGGCTGAGGTAAAAGCGGCAGCTGAGAAGGCAATCCGTAATATCCGCACTATGGGCGTTGCCATGACTCCGTGTATCCTTCCGGCAGTTGGCAGACCTGGCTTCCAGATCGCGGACGATGAGATTGAGATCGGCATGGGAATTCATGGTGAAAAAGGAATTGAAACCACCAAGATCAAGACGGCAAAGGAAATTGCTGAGATTCTGGTAGGACGCATTCTGGATGATTATGATTATTCAAATAGCGAAGTTGCAGTTTTAGTAAACGGACTTGGCGGAACTCCACTGATGGAGCTTTATATCCTGAACATGGAAGTTCAGAAGATCTTGGAAGAGAAGAGAATCAAGGTATATCGCACCTTCGTAGGCAACTACTGCACATCCATTGATATGACCGGTGCATCTATTACCCTGATGAAATTGGACGATGAACTGAAAGAACTGTTGGATGCTCCGTGTGACACCCCGGCACTGAAAATCTGAGGGAGGGAATAAGAGATGAGTTTTACTTTAACCGCAAAGGATTACACAGAATATATCAAACTGGCATACGACCTGATTCATTCCAAAGGTGATTACATCACCGAGTTGGATAGTGTTACTGGAGACGGAGACCACTGGACCAATATCAACATGGGATTTGAGAATCTGGTAAAGAACATTGACCGTCTGGAAGTTATGGGACTTTCTGAGGAGTTCAAAGAGATCGGCAAGATCATGATGTCTGTCATTGGCGGTTCTTCAGGCGTATTGTACGGCAGCGCTTATATTGCAGCAGCAAAGGTATTAAAGGAGAAAGAGGTTCTTCATGATGCTGATTTATGCGCAGTTCTGAAAGCAATGCTGGATGCTATTGTCGCAAGAGGACAGGCAAAGGAAGGTTACAAGACCATGATTGATTCGCTGGCACCGGCAGTTAAAAAATACGAGGAGTGCCTGGCGAACGGAATCCCGACTGCAGAGTTATGTGAGATGGTAAAGAATGCTGCAGAGGATGGTGCGGAAAACACCAAGAACATGGAAGCAATCCGGGGACGTGCAAGCTACCAGGCAAACCGCGGACTGGGTCATCTGGATCCGGGTGCTGTTACCATGTCTTATCAGATTGCAACTCTGATGGATTACGCAGCAGGAAAAATTACTGAATAATAAAAAATAAGGAGTCGCAGCATATATGAGCGAGAATAGAAGGCAGCTTCTGAAAGATGCCATGGACAATAAAGAGACATACCGAATTCCGATGGGATTCTGGCATCACTTTGTACTTGGAAAAGACCAGTTCCAGGGACTGGAACGTCCGGAGCTTCTGGACAAGATCGTAGAAGGTCATAAGCGCTATTTTGAGACCATCGAGCCGGATATGATGAAGCTTATGAATGAGGGCTTTATGGGATATCCGCCGGTTATGAACAACAATCTGGAGACTGCAAAAGATCTCCTTGCCATCAAGAGCATTGGACCGGATCATCCGTGGATCACAGAGCAAGTAAAGCATGTGCGCCGACTGGTAGAACTGTTTGGTGACAAAGTCATGACATTCTACAATGTGTTCGCACCGCTTCAGGTCATTCGTATCCGTCTGGACTTTTATGATCTAAAATATGACCGCTTTGTATATCTTGCAGAGCATTTCCCGGAAGAGCTTCACAAGGCTGGCATGGAAATCCAAAAAGATCTGGAAATTCTGGTAACAAAGCTTCTGACCGAGACAAAACTGGACGGAATTTACTACTGTGTGCAGAATGTACAGAGCAGTATGTATGACCGTGAAATGTATGACCGTCTGATCAGACCGACGGAGATTAGCGTGCTGGAGACCGCAAATAAGCTGAGTGATTACAATATTCTCCATATCTGCGGATATGCGCATCACAAAAACAATTTAAGCTGGTATCAGGATTACGAGGCAAAGGCTTACAACTGGGCAACTTTCACAGAGGGTGTTACTATTGAGAAAGGCCGCAAGTTGTTCCCTGGTAAGTGCATACTGGGCGGTTTTGACAATAACCCACAGACCTTGATTGACAGTGGAAGCGAAGAGGAAGTTTGCAAGTTTGTAGACCAGCTCATCAAGGAAAACGGACATCGCGGCTATATCATGGGTGCTGACTGTTCTATTCCGAATAATATCAATGACGGAAGAATTCATTGGATTTCCAGACAGGTGAAAGAGAAGGAGAATTGTATGAAAGACGATAGAAAAGCGGTAATTGATGCATTTTTAAACAACGAGACTGAGGAGAGAGTACCGGTTGCCTTCTGGCATCACTTCGTATCTTTCCATAATCACTACAGCGGAGCGGATCCGGAGATCTACAACACCGTAGTTGCTGAGCAGAAAAAGTATATCGATGAGGTAAAACCGGATTTCTTAAAGATTATGTCTGATGGTTTCTTTGGTCATCCGTCAGTTTGCCGCAAGACCATCACTTCCGTTCAGGATCTAGATAAGGTAGAGTCTGTTGGATCAGATCATCCGTGGATCACCAAGCAGGTTGAGTATGTAAAAGAGATTTGCAAGCATGCAGGTGATGATGTATACAAATACTACAACATTTTCTCTCCGCTCCAGTACATCAGACTTCGTTTCGAGGAGTACGATGAGGACTTCAAGAAATTCGTAAGACTGTTCCATGAGAGTCCGGAGGTTATGGAGAAGGCTGCAAGATGTATCGCAGAGGACACCAAGATTCTGGTTAAGAAACTGTTTGAGGAGACTTCCATCGATGGCATTTACTACAGCGTACAGTGTGTACAGGATAAGATGCTGACCCACGCAGGTCACAAGAAACTGGTAGAGCCACTGGATCTGGATGTATTAAACTACATCAACCAGTTTGCAAATAAGACTATCCTTCATATTTGTGGATACGGAAAATATACCAATAACTTAAGCTGGTATAAGGATTATCCGGTAGCAGCTTACAACTGGGCTGTATATTCTGAGGGCATCACAATTGGTGAAGGCAAGAAGATTCTTGGTGACAAGCCGGTAATCGGTGGTTTCGACAACGCAGCGGGAAGTATCCTCTATACCGGAACGGAGGAAGAGTTGAGAGCTGAAATTAAAAAGATCCTTGATGAGGCAGGTACAAAGGGCGTTGCAATTGGCGCTGACTGCACCATCTCTTCTGATATTGCGCCAGAGAGATTAGAACTGATCCGCAAGATCGCAGCTGAGTATACAAAATAATAGGATGAGATTCATAGGAAGGTTCGGGAAAGCCGTGCAGGCGATTTCTCGGGCTTTCCTGCGTTATGGGTGCGTTATGAAATTTAAGGGTGAGTTAAAAACAGAATTCGATGATTTCGCGCGAACTATCTCGGATGTTCTGGAAACGGATGTCATTATCACGGATGCGGACATGAACGTGATCGGCAGCGCGTTCCAATATTTCTCTCTGTATCAAGATATTAAGATTGGTTCTCTGATTGCGGAGGTATTTTATGACAATCAGGATGTCCTGTTGGAACATAAGCGTGACAAGGAAAGCTGCAGGCAGTGTACGGAATATCATAACTGCAAGATGGAATCCTTTGTGGGTGTACCAATCCGCCTGGATCATCGGACTATAGGCGTGATTGCTCTGATTCTGCCGAAGAATCGGGGCAAAGCTCTATTTAAAAAGATTTCGTCCACTGTTACCTTCATGCACAGCATGGCCGACCTGATTGCTTCCAAAATTACGGACAGTCAGTATTCCAGAATCATAGAAGAGAAAAACAATGAATTAAAGGAAATTCTGGATGCCAATGATACAGCGTTGGTTTACACAGATTTTTATGGAAATATCCTGTTTGCCAACGAGTCTTTCCGAAAGCTGTTCTGGATTACGGAACCTCTTCTGGGGAAACGGATCCAGGAACTGTTTCCCTATGAGTCTATTCAGGAAACGTTCCGGACACCGGAGCGGAAAGCTATAATGATGAAAGCTGCCATTGAGCGGAATTATTTTTACGGAATCATCAACATCAAACCGATTTATGGGCATGAACTCTGTGCTTCCATGCTGTTTACCTTCCGCAAATACAGCGAAATCCAGAAAGAATCTGTGCAGTTTACCAAAGGAAGTTATATCACATTCGATTTTCTGGAAGATGTTTGCGATATGGAACTTTTAAAACAGGCCAGAATCTATGCTCGGGAAAACCGCAACATTATTCTGGTGAATACGGATGATGCAGAAATCAATGAGCTGGTAGCCAAAGCAATTCACAATGAATCGAGTCGGAAACTGAAAGATATCTTGATTATGCACAGTTCCAGTATCTATCAGAATTATCTGTGTGAGTATCTGTTTGGAGAAGATGGCTTGTTGCAAAATATTCATGACGGAACCATCATCATCAATTATCCGGAACGGATGCAGATTTATTATCAGGAACATCTGGCAGAAGTGATTGAGAACCGGAAAAAGCAGAGAAATCTGGAGCCGATGCGGATCATTTTCTGTACGGATAAAAATCTGGAAGAGCGCTGTCAGACAGGAACGTTCAGTTGGAGACTGTATGAGATCATGAAAGATCAGAGCCTGAAATCGGTACATACGGTCCATACAGACCGGGAGCTGTTTCTGCGCTATGCGGAAAATATGCTGAATTATTACTGTCGTATCTATAAAAAGTCGAGACCTGCACTGGCAATTGCGCCTGCAGATTATGAACGGCTGATGGGGCTGGAGATTAATGAACTGAATATCCAGCTTGAGATGGCGGTTTTGCATGATGGATTAGTGCATTCCACGGTAGAACTTCCCAATATTTCTTCAAAAGAATATGAGCTGAAAAAGATACGGGAACTTCTGGATGCAGGAAAGACGCAGAAAGAAATCTGCAGCAGGCTTTCTATTTCTCGCAGTACCTTAAACCGTCGGATTGCGGAACTGAGAAAATAGCTGTTTTTTATGACCTGATGCTTGAATAATTCATGGTTGTTTGGTTGGGAAAAATATGATACCATATTTATATGGGTGCCACCATAACACGGTAGGCGGTTGGTCCTTCAACAGAGGGACTGTGACCCTCTGATTACATAGAAACCTGCAAAGGAATCCAGTGGAAAGGAGGGCTTAGCCAATGACTATAGAAGAAGTGATTGCATTATTGAGCTTATGCTTTACATGCTTTGGACTCGGCTATAAAGTTGGCCGAGATAGCAATAAGACACAGAAATAGCCGCCCCATACCCTGCAAAAGTGTGAGCGGCTTTTTCTAAGCTTAACATTGTAACAGGATCAACCGTCTATCGGTGGTACCCTTCTATCTATAATATAGCATCTGAGTTAGAAATATTCAACCCACTATATGATAAAAACGTGTTTTTTATGGAGTCTGATCTGTTCATCAGGCTCCCTTATTTTTTTAGTGAATTAATCGAATACATGCAAGCCTGGCTGTATACAGTAACGAAAAATCCATTTGTCCTACATTTGTCCACCATGCCATGGTATAATACAGATGATACAGAAAGATTCCGAGAGAACATAGTACAGAACGGAGGAGTGGAATATGCCGGGACCTAATACATTGAATGGAATGCCTTTGGAAAACAGTGTCTATCAAGAATGGGCATCTACAATAGAGGAACTGGATACAGTTTCTGCGTATTTAAATTTACAGAATAAAGGACTTGAGCAGCTGAAGGAAGAAACGGCAAAGCTGTTGGAAGAAATGCAGTCCCATTATACAAAACACAACGACATGGGAAGTTATGTGCCTATGACAGCCGGAGAATATGAGAAGATCCAGACTCAGTATAAAGAATGTCTGAAGGCCTTTCAGTCAGTTTCAAAGGAAATAAGGGAACAGCCGGTTGGCCAGAAACTGCACACCATGCTGTTAAATGATATTAACGCCTTAAACGGGCTTTCTCCGGATTCTCTTCCGCCATTAGCCGATGTGCTTATAGGAGCGGAGGTTCCGGTAGCCGAGCTATATGAAACCGCCAAAGACAATACCATCGGCGATGCCCTCAGCAGCCGTGAAGCTATCGAATATACAGATAAGGATGGAAATGTACATCGAGGTTTCTTCACAGAAGATAAGGCAATATCTACACTTGCGAAAGAGCTGCAGCCTATTTATGACCGATATACGAAAAAATATCCCCAGTATGAGGATTTTTTCCTGGAACTGGAAGATCGTCAGAATGCTTTCATGCAAAGTGTGAAAGAACTGAATCGCCAAAATAATGAAGCAGGTTATTTCGATTACGTAAGCGGGGTTGCAGTTCAAAGTGAGATAAAGATCACAGATAGAAACGAATTCAGAAGCATGTGTCGTGAACTGGCAAAAGAATGTGAACCTATACGAAATTTATATGGGATTTTAGATTCTTCCAAAATCAAAAGCGGAAGCAAGATTGCCCAGAGAGCAGGTGCTATGACCGATATGGCAGCTGCATTAGGGAAAAAAGACCTTTTAGCTTCCAGCAGCCGGATCACGGTAAAGCGGGGAGATCAGATCGTTTCCGGAGTAATGATGGATGCAGCCTTTTTAGACGGCGTAGACCGCAAAAAGCTGACGGAAGACCATCCGTTTTTGAAGGTAGAAAAAGCAGAATTTGACAATCCCAATCTTTTACGTTCTCTGGCAGATCTGCAGATCCTGGATTATCTGTGTGCCAATACCGACCGACATAGGAACAATTTCTTTATGCGGCTGGATAGTACAGATCCGGATCATCCGAAGATCACCGGAGTGCAGGGAATTGACAACGATAACTCCTTTGGCGCCATGCCGGAAGGCGGTGTCATGCGCCTTGCAAGGAGCAATAACCTGAAGGTCATTACCTCACAAATGGCAGAAAAGATCTCTGCTATGACACCAGAGGATTTAGAACAGGTCATGGAACCGTATCAGTTTACGATCTCTGAGCGCAATAAGGCACAAGAACGTCTGCTTAAGCTTCAGATAATGATTGAAAACGGAATGCAGGGTGGTCAGGATAAACCGGCTTTTGATGAAACAGGACATTTGATCACCAGGGAAAGTGCGATACGTGTGGTCAAGGATGAGGAATGGAAGCAGCTTACTCTGGAAAGTCTCATACCGGAAAACAAAAAAGAGGAAAATCTGTTTACACAGGCAAAAAGCATCCGCGATGACCAGATCCAAAAAAAAGAGAATATTGAAAACAGTAAGAAGCGAGATGAGTGGTTAAAGAACAATCATCCGGATCGTTGGGCGAGAGCGCAGAAGGAAAAAGAGCAGAAAGAAAAAGGCAATGCTGCAGAAAAAGAAAAAAAGACAGCTCCTTTCCACTACACCCGGTCCGATGATACAACCCTGATTCAGAGTATCCAGGAACAGCTTCAGAAGGAACATCAGCAGCTTAAAAATATTGACCTGGATCTTCTTGATGCCCACGGGAATGAAAAAAAACGCAGCCGGAAATTTAAAGACATGTACCAGAAAATGAGCGATCTTAGCGATGAATATCAAAAGTTATCCGAAAACTTAAGAAAATTTAAGACGTTAGGTGAGAAGGAGAGAAAGGAGCTGGACGAAAGCTTTAAACGTCTGGCGGAAAAGAGACAGGCTCTGTTACAGTCCGCTTCTGTCTACCTGAAAAAGGGAAATTTTCTTTCCAGCCCGGATCTGACCACGAGAAAGAACTGTGCGGCAAATCTGAAAAAGTTTTCAGAAAAACAGCCAAAAAGTGAGCAGCTCTATCAGAGGGGGATCACATTAAAGGATAAGCAGAAAAATGATCTTTCAAAGAAAAACGGATATGAATTTTCCAGCTATCAGACTAAACAGCTTTATGATATGATGAAAACAGCTTTATATGACAATGTGGCTTCTTTACCTGTCAATGATCCAAGACGTGCCCTGGGGATCAAGGCACTGGCCGCTCAGGAACGTATCTGGAAATTCAGCCAGAAAAATACGGCGAACGATGCAGCTGTTTCGGTTCAAAAGCAGAAGATGGATTTTAACCAGATGAATGCAGAGAGCCGCCAGATCGAAAAAGATGTGAAAGCACTTCTGGCGTATGCACCGGATGTAAAGAACATGATCGATCAGACGAATGAGAAAATCAAGAATTCAAAAGGGCCGAAGCGTTTCATTAAGGTTGAATCTCTCACACCAAGACAGGCCCGCACCGTTCTGGGTATGTTATTTGAACATGAGAGCACTCACAAACAGAAAAACGCAAAGAAAACAGAGATCCGGCCGGCAGAAGAAAAGATCAGCCTCGGCAGAGAAAAGAAAGAGTCGAAACTGTATCGTGCGGAACCGATACTGAGTCAGAGTCATATAAGCAAGGTAAAATAAAAAATAAGCAGCCCTGAAAGGAGAAGTCTATGAGATATACAATACCAATCAGAAAAGAAGATCAGGAAAAAGAGCGCGGTCGTATTCTCCGTGCCACTGTATCAGAAAAAGAGATTTTGCGTATGCAGCAGGCACTGGACTGGATGATCGGCTGTGCAGAGGGTTCTATTCCCTATATCGAACATAGAAGCTACCAGAAACTGTATGATATCAGTAAGAAACTTGGCATCACAGAGGGAAAAAAAGAAGCAGGAATGTTTCCTCCTGGTGCACGAAGCGAGCAAAACTTCAAAGAGCATTTAAATGATCTTTGGCGTATCCTGCAGGTGTATGCAAAGGAAAAAACGCCTACTTTGCTGTCATCTTATCAGAAATACAAAAAGAAAAAGCAGGACTATGATAATGAATTTCAGGCGTTTGATGAAGAACAGAGAAAACAGCGGGCCAAGCTTGGAATGCCGGAGCCGGAACCGATGGATGATCTGGATCTGCCTGTTAATGCACCGGAAGAGGAAAATGCAGAGCAGATTGAAGAAATGCCTCCTCTGGCAGATGCCAATTCACCGTATGCCAATCTGATCAAAGGCAGTGTTTACAGTGAGTTGTACGATCTGTACAAAGATTTTAAGCCACAGCTTCGACCGGGCAGAAATCCGGCTGACCGTCTGCTTTATGAAGACATGAATCAGCTTTTATCAAAAATGCAGCTCCACTATCTTCGCCGCAATCCTATGGGAAATGTGCTTCCTATGACGAAGGAGGAGCATAAGGAGCTTTCAGAGCTTTACCGCAGCTGTCTAAAAGACTGTAAGAGACTGCCGGATAAGCTTAAGAAAAAGCAGGAATACAAGAAGCTGCACTCCCTGCTGTCAAAGAACGAAGAGCAGCTAAGACGTCTTCCAAAAGGGGAGCTTGCGCCGTTGGCAGATGTGATCCGGGGCTTGAATGATCACCCAACCATTCATCTGATCGCTCAGGAAAAAGAAAACATCGGTATGGCAGGAAGCGGTCGTGAAGCAGTAGAGTATACAGATGCACAGGGCAACATTCGACGGGGCTTTTTCACCGCAGAACGGAAACTGGGAAACGAAGATGCCCAGCTTGATGAGATTATTGACAAATATGACAGAAAATACCCACAATATTCTGACTTATTTAAAAAAATAAAAAGTATAAAAAATGACCCTGACTTTCAGGAAATGCTGGATCGTGCCAGAGACTATCATGCATTTGGGTATAAGGATACCATGGATGATGAGCCGGTAAAATCATACTTTCTGGAAGAAACAGACTGGATCAGCCAGTCTGATCAGGGCAATAAAGCTTTCTGGAACGAAGTAGTTATCCCTATGGTTACAGAGATGGCAAAAAGCGCCAATATGCAGGGACTTTTGAGAAAATCCGGTTTTAAATCCGACGATCTTCTGGCAGAAAGAGCCAACGCAATGAGTGACATTGCCAAAGCTTTAGGCTATCCGGATCTTTTAGTGGGTACACAGCAGGTAACGGTAAAACGGGGAGACAAGACAGAAACAGGTGTTATGATGGAGCCTGCCGGTATGGAGTTGGTTGATCCTGCAAAGATAACAGAGGATCATCCGTTCTATAACCTGAAAAAAACCGATTTTAATAACCGTGAATTCCTCGCCTCTCTGGCAGACCTTCAGATCCTGGATTATCTGTGTGCAAATACGGATCGACATTCTAAGAATTTCTTCCTCAGGATGGATATGAAAGATCCGGCGAATCCAAAACTTCTGGGAGTACAGGGAATCGATAATGATAATTCCTTCGGAGATCTGGAAGAAGGAGGAATGTTTAAACTTGCCAAGAAAAGCAATTTAAAGATCATAACTCCTAAGATGGCCGCTGCAATCACAGCCATGACTCAAAAGCAGCTTAAGGATATTTTAAAGCCATACCATTTGTCCGGCCCGCAGCTGGAAGCTGCCGGAGACCGCCTTGGCGACCTTCAGGACATGATCAAAATGGGAAAAAAGAAAAAGGAAAGTCCATTTATCCTGCAGGAAGGACAGAAGCCAACCTATGATCTGGTAAATACGGGTGGAACGATCCACACCATGAAGAAAGAGGAGTGGGAAAAGCTTACGCTGGAAGCGCTCATTCCTAAAAATAGAGATGATAGAAATATCTTTTATTTTGCCGGTACCCACCGCAAGCTTCTTACAGAAAAAGCAGACCAGGAACAACTTTATAAGAATTTGCTTGAGAATCTGAAAAACGCAAAAACTGAGGAAGATAAACAAATTCAGGTGCATATGTGGAATATGTCCTATCCGAACCGTTATGTGGACGCAGAAGGACATTTTAAAGAACAGAAAAAGAAAGAACCGGAGCCGGCACCGCTGCGATATACAAAGCAGGCAGAAGAGATAGATTATAAAAAGCTTGCTGGTATGCAGGAGAAGGAGCTTGCAGACCTTGATCAGATGCTGGAGCAGTTTAATGAAGCACATGGAAGTAAAGAAAATGTAAACCGCAGTGAAAAATTTAAAGCCATGCGTGCAGCTCTGGTGAATCTTAGAATGGTATACCACGAGATGGACAGATTAAATCCGGATAAAGTTCTGATCAATAAGCAAGAGAAGGAAAACCTGGAAAAGAACCGTGATAAAAATCTGCTCGATTGCTATAAGCAGATAGAGGAGAAACGTCAAAATCTGAAACAGGCTGTTGACACCTATCTGAAGATCTGGCACTGGAGACTGAAGCCTTCTGAGAATAACCAGAAGAGGATCAATACAGCAAAGCAGCTTTCTGCTCTGGTTATGGAAGCTCCGGCCAGTGAACAGTTTTATAAAAGCAGCAGATCCTTACAGAATGCAAAAAGGAGCAAAGCAGCTGCAAATGATTCCTTTGAACAGGGCCGTTATCTTACCAATGAGATCCACAGCAGGATGAAGCTTACATTACGTGATAATGTGAGTGCTCTGAAACCGGGGGATGCGTTACGGGCAAAGGGAATGAAGGCGATGGAAGCTCACGAACGTCTGTGGAATTACAGCCAAAGCCGGATATCTGCAGAAACGGCAGCTGAAAAAACGACCATAGAAAAAACTTCTCTTGCAGAACTTTTAGAAGAGGCGAACAGGGAGAAACAGGCGGAATCGCCGGATAAAAAACAGATCCGTGCGGATCTGGAGGCGATCAAAGAATATGCCCAGGGAAAAGGTTATGATGATAAATTTATAGAACGCATTGATCAGATCTTAGAAGAAGACGTAAAGAAAGAAGACGTAAAGGAAAATTTAAAAGAAGATCCAAAAGAAAATATAAACGTAGTAAAAGGCATCACACCGGGACGTGTAGGCGGTATATTAAGCGAGCTGTTTATCAGTGGTTCAAAGGATGCAAAGGAGAAAAAAGCAGCTGTAAGAGAACAGAAAATGAAACCGGCAGAGGATATATACACTACGGTGAAAAAAGGTGTTTAAGGAGCTTATGATCATGAAAAAGAAAAAAATCATCATTCTGGGAATGGCAGTCCTTTTGGGGACTGCTTCCCTTTCCGCCTGCCATACAGCAGACAAACAGACGCAGGAGAAAGCACAGGAAACACAGGAAAGCAGTGAAAACCAGACCACAGGCCAGATCCATATTGTTACAGATAACAGCACCGAATTCGCTGAAACAGAAGCAAAGAACGAGGATTCTGCAGAAGCGTCTGATCCAGATTCGTCTGCAAAGCTGTTTGCAGAGCTTTCTGGCTGGAATTTTGAATTTTCCAGCGGTGCAGGCGCATGGTCAACGGAATTAAAGATCGAGGCTGACGGCAGCTTTAGTGGCTCTTACCATGACTCAGATATGGGAACGACGGGAGATGGTTACCCGGACGGAACCGTATATCTGTGTGATTTCACAGGTAAGTTTGCACCGGTTCAAAAGGTGAATGACTATACCTACAAGACAAAGCTGGAAAAGCTGGAAACCGAGGAAGAGGATGGAAAAGAGGAGCTGGCTGATGGTATGAAGTTTATTTACAGCACTCCTTACGGACTGGCGGATGCTCAGGATATTTATATCTACATAAAGGGCGCCCCCACGGATAAACTCCCTGCGGAATACCAGGATTGGGTCAAATTCCCGTTAGACGGTGCAAAAACACTTCCCTTTTACGGACTTTATAATGAAAAAGAGCAATTAGGCTTTTACAGCTGGGATGCCTCTGATCTGGATGATACCCAAAGCGGAATTACCGCGGACATTTCTCCGGAAACCGGTGCAGATAGCAGCAGCGCAGACACCGGTACAGACAGCACTGATTCAGGAGCTGACACGATGGATGGCCTGATTGATACACTGAATGTAACTTCAAGGCTGGAGGAGCGTCTGCAAAAGGAAAACCTGACTCAGGAAGAGATGAATGAATTAAGCGATGAACTGTACAAAGCCTGGGATGCACAGCTAAATACCACCTGGAAGCAGATGAAACGGACTTTGGATGCCGAAACCATGGAGAAGATCACAAAAGAGCAGCGGGAATGGCTGAAGGAACGGGATATCATGATCAAAGAAGCAGGAAAAGGCTACGAAGGCGGCAGTATCCAGTCTATGCTTATGAGCACAGAAGGTGCAGAGCTTACAAGAGAACGGGTGTATGATCTGTTTGAGTATCTGAGATAAAAAAATAAATTTTTGGCTGGCTTGTCCCACATTTGTCCCATATGCAATGTTACAATAAAGACAGATAAAGAAACAGTTCTGGATGGATGTAACTGTAAAGGCAGGAAACAGTTACGGATCAAAAAGATTATATGATGCAGGAGGGAACAAATATGCCAAGTACAGTTCAAAAATATACAGATCAATTAAAAAAACTGAAAGAGAATGCTGCCCAATATTTTGAAAATGCGCCTACACCTGAGCAGCTGGAACTGTTTTTGACAGAGCTTAAATCTGTACAAGATGCAAATTCGCTTGGACAAATCACCGGTACGGCCAAAGAGGCGTATGATGATCTGTTTGCAACGCTGAAAGGACCTAAAGAAGAGACCGCAATCCACAAAGAGGTCAAAAAACGTGCCATAGACGCATTTGTAAATATGGAAGGTAACCTGAGCAATAATGCTGCCTATGCTGCAGGATACTTCAGTAAGTTGTATGAACTGATCTCAAATGAAGAGAGGATCAAAGAAGAACGTACAGAATATGCACGCAAAAATGCAGCAGAAGAGAAGTATAATCAGGAGATGCGCAGTGCAATCAAAGCCGGTAACCAGGAAGCGCTGAATCGTGCAAAGGAAGCCAGAGAGACGAATGGCTTTACAGAGATAAGAAATCAGCTGAAAAATGAAGGCTATGAGAAGGGAAAATTTTTTAAGTCTTGTACCGATGTTTTCCAATATTTAGCAGACAATAAGAAAAAAGAGAATAAAACAGAGGAAGAGCAGGCCCAATTTAACCGCATTGGCAGGATGATGAAATCTCATCTATTCGTTCCATATATGAAGATTGTCCATAACATCCAGAAAGATAAGGAAGCAATCCTTTATTATGATGTAGATCTGCAGGAATCAATGAAGCAGCTCAAGAAGTCGGAAGAAATGGCAGAGCGGGCAAAGGAGGCAGCTAAAAAGGCAGAAAAAGAAAGAAATGCAGCCGACTTTGCAAAACACAGAGATGAACACGTAGCTGATATCAAGGACAAATTCAGCCAGTATACCCAGATCATGAATCGTCTGAAGGAACTATCTGAGGGAAGAAAGACAGGATATTTTGATGTAATGCAGGGCCGTGGGACATCATTATCTGACAATAGATGGGATAATGAGAAGTATAAGGAAAAATGTCTGTATGATGCAATAACGGATCAATATGATAAAAAGGTCCAGAGCGTGTTAGAAAAGGTGGATGAGTATATTCAACACAAAGAACGCCAGCTTTTTAAGGGAAAGATCGGAAAACAGCGTCTGGATGTGGCCAGAGAGCTGAAGACGGTGCTGACGCAAATGCAGACTTCCATGAATGAATTTAAAACATACAGGAGGGAACATCCACAGGAGCTGGGTGCATTGATGGATCAGCTGCAGGAGGCTAAAAAGAAGCCATCACAGAAGATCGTAAATATGGATCAGATGCAGGAGGCCCAAAAGAATCCTTCTCAGAAGGTTATAAATAAGGTTGCCGCGGCTGCACCGTTTCAGTTATCTCGAAAACTCAAAATGCCTGCCTTAAAACCAATAGAAAAGCAGAATGTACCTGCTGTGAAAAAAGTGGAAACCAATCAGAAAAAAGCGAATACAAAGCGAAGAAATAGTATTTCTGCAGCCCCAAAACGGATCAGAAGCAACAGTGTTGCACTTAAAAGCCCCGGAATCCAGAAGACAGCGTTTAAAAATGCAGACAAGAAGAAACTGGCTGCTCATAAAACAGCATCCGTGAAGCGTCCGGTGCAGAAAAAAACAGCAGCACTCCAGAAACAGACTGGCGTAAAGAAGGCAGAAGTGCCCAGGAAACAGACCGGTGTAAAGAAAGCGGCAGTGCCCCAGAAACAGAACGGCGTAAAGAAGGCAGCAGCGTCCCAGAAATCGACCGGCGTAAAACAGGCAAAGAAACCGGCAGGAAAACCGAAGCAGACCAAAGAACAAAAAGAACATATTTCCTTTATGAAGCTTCGCCAGGAAGCAACTCTGACGCAGGAAGAAAAGAAATATCACCCTAAAGAGGCCGGAGAACTGAGAACGAGCCTGAACCTGTCTAAATCGGATCTGAACAGAAATAGAGAGCAGATAAAAGCAGAGATGAAAATAGTAAAGGAAGAGGTTGCTAAGCATAGACCAAAAGAGGCGGAAGACAGCAAGATGAATAGGAAAATGAAGCTGGATCCCCCTGAACTGAAACCCGGCAGGAAGCTGTAACGTTACTGATCATGCAATTCATGAACTGTAATACTGTAACATATTTTGTAACTGTTCAGATCAGATTGGATCAATGAAAGGAAAAATATGGGGAAGAGACTGGATCGTTGGAAAAGGCTGATCATGGAAAAACTGCTAAAAGCGTCTGACGAAAAAAAAGAGCAGAACAAGTCAAAGGATCCTGCAGTCAGACCAGAGAAGGAAGCAGAAGAGGCCGAAAAAGAAGAACAAGAAGAGAAAGAAGAGAAAGAAGAGAAAGACAAAAAAGAAACAAAGACAGACCGGAAAAAGAAAAAAGAGAAGGAAAAAGAGAAAGAGAAAGACGGCAGGGAAAACGAGCCCAAAAAGAACAAAAGCCTGAAGGCAAAAAGACGAAAAAGGGAAAAAGCGGAAAAAACACCGCAAAGGAGCCCGAAACAGCGGCCTTAGAAGAAGATCAGGAACTGGCAGGAGACATTCTAAAGCATATGTTAGAATATGAGCAGCTCAATGAGAAACCGGAAAACCGGGTACTTCATGAGCTGGTCAGTTCCGGAAAAACAGATGACCTGGTAAAGATTCTCTCTGCGGAGGATCAGTTCCGTGCAGAGCATAAGAATGCAGAACCTGAAACTGTGGGAAAAGATACAAAAACGGTAAATACAAGTACAGGAACAAGCCAGACTTCTCAGGCAGCGCAGAATCTGTCAGATGCGTTGGAGCTGGCGCGGGAGAATGAGAAAGAAACAAAGATCCTGGAAGAGCAGAGAGAAAAAATGGGATATCAGGACCTGTTAGCCATGGAAGCGCCAACCCATGGAGGGAAAGCAGCAGCCAAACGGATCATTCGCAGACCTGTAAAAGAATTGAAGCTTCAGACGGAAGCCGCAGAAAATAAACCAATGGAGCCGCCGCCTATGGGACCGAAGCTGCCGTCACGGCGGAAAAAGAAAGAACAGGATGATTGACACTTCTTATCTGCCGTGCTAGAATTACTTAAAACGAGGGCGTTTTGCAGTGATGCAAAGCGCCTTTTTTGCGTTTAGCACGGGAGAGGAGGAGAGTTATGAAAGAACTGATCGAACATGCAGATCATGTAAATGAACTGCTGGCAAGATATGGTGTAAAATTCGGTATTTATAAAAACAATGTATTTAAAGAGCAGCTGTTCCCATTTGATGCGATCCCACGCGTCATTGGACATGAAGAGTTCGCGATCCTTGAAAAAGGACTGAAACAAAGGGTAAAGGCATTAAATCTGTTTCTGAAGGATATTTACAGCAAAAAACAGATCGTAAAAGACGGAGTGATCCCGGAGGAGTTTATTTTCATTTCCAGCGGCTATACGGCAGAATGTGAAGGTGTGACGCCGCCGAAAGGAATTTATTCTCATATTTCCGGCATTGATCTGGTAAAGGGAAAAGACAATGAATGGTACATCTTAGAGGACAACTTAAGAGTACCGTCCGGAGCTTCCTATCCTATGATCGCAAGAGAATTATGCAGACGATGTTCTCCGGAAACCTTTAAGAAGACCAAGTTGGAAAATAACCGCAATTATGCGAAACTTCTTCGCGAGACCATGGACTATGTAAATACAGGCGGTCACAATGTGATCCTGACTCCGGGCCGGTATAATGCAGCATACTTTGAACATTCCTATCTGGCAGAAAAAACAGGAGCCTATCTGGTCAACGGATCAGAGCTGGTTGTGGAAAATGACAGACTGTACTACGTGACAGCAGCCGGAAAGAAGGAGCCGGTAGGTGCCGTTTATCGCCGGATATCGGATGAATACCTGGATCCTATGAACTTTAATCCGGAATCACTGATCGGCATCCCTCATATTTATGATGTATTCCGCAAGGGAAATGTGGCACTGTTGAATGCACCGGGAAATGGTGTGGCAGATGATAAGGGCATCTACTATTTCGTGCCGAAGATGATCCGGTATTATCTGGGAGAAGAACCGATCCTGCAGAATGCACCTACCTATCTGCCGTTTTATGAGCAGGACATGAAGTATGTGCTGGAACATTTTGACGATCTGGTGCTGAAAGATGTTGCAGAAGCAGGGGGATATGGTGTCGTTTTCGGCAATACCATGACAAAGGAACAGAAAGAGAACTTTATTGAACTGCTGAAAAAAGAACCGAGAAGATTTATTGCACAGGAAGTCATTGATTTCCAGGATCTGGATATTATAGAAGGAGGAGAAGCAGTACCACGCAAGGCTGATCTGAGAGCGTTTGTTCTGATGGGAGAGGAGCCTGTGGTATGGAAGAGCGGACTGACCCGTTTCTCCAGAAACCCGGATTCATTTATTGTAAATTCTTCACAGGGAGGAGGCTTTAAAGACACATGGGTATTATCTCAGTAGAACAGGCTTCCAGGTTATATTGGCTTGGAAGGTACACAGAAAGGGCATATACGACCATTCGGATGTTTTTTAACAGCTATGACCGGATGATCGATGAAGAAAGAGAAAGCTACACCGCATTTTGCAATTCCATTGATATTCCGGATATATATCAGTCAAAGGAAGATTTCTTAAAGAGGTATCCGTTTGACGCAGAAAATCCGGACTCCATTATCAGCAACCTGAACCGGGCTTATGACAATGCCATCGTACTCAGGGAAAGCATCAGCACAGAGGCGCTGTCTTACATCCAGCTGGCAATTTATGAAATGAACAAAGCGGCTAAAAGCTCTGCTCCGTTATTTGAGCTGCAGCGCGTACTGGATGATATATTGGCTTTCTGGGGAATCATTGATGACCGGATCGACAGTGAAGAAACCAGAAATATTATAAAAGCAGG
Organism: bacterium; assembly: GCA_963621525.1. Taxonomy (GTDB): domain Bacteria; phylum Bacillota; class Clostridia; order Lachnospirales; family Lachnospiraceae; genus Enterocloster. The sequence continues at coordinate 25,222 of CAVFER010000002.1, forward strand.
AAAACGGATCGAACGGATCGATCTGTATGCGCGGCTGGGAGCAGGAAAAACAGAGATAAGACGAGAAGTACATCGTATGATCCCCCGTGTAACGAAAAGCGGACTTCCTTATCAGGAAGATAAGCTTAAAAATGTAATAGAACTTGCAGAAGCGGAACATTTGGATTATTATAAGATCGTGGCAAACGTAGAAGCTATTTTTTAAAAACAGGAGATCTTCTGAACGGATATACATGAAGGAGGATCAGTGAAATATGTATTTGAAATTTGATTATCAGATGACGATCCGATACTCAATCCCTGCAGAGCGTTGCTTTTATACGATCAAATGTATCCCGAAAGAAACCGACCGGCAGAAGCTGCTGGAAAAGCAGATCTGTATGGAACCGGAAGCCCGGTGGATGGAGGGAACCGACGGATGGGGCAATAGGAAGATTTACGGCCTGATCCAAAGCCCACATGATGTATTTTCATATCGTATAACCGGAAAGACAGAGCTGTTGCCGGAAGTATATGAAAAGGCAGATATGGTGGGAATGTACCGCTACCCTTATGGAAAATGTATCCCCGGCGATAAAATCCGGGGATATTTTCACGCATTGGATCTTTGTGGCTGTAAAAGCAGTCTGGAAACCGGTATCCGGATCATGGACTGTCTGCACCGGGATTTTTCCTATGTGCCAAAGCAGACCCGGGTGGAAACAACGGCAGAGGAAGCCTGGAAGATGGGTATGGGCGTATGTCAGGATTTTGCCCATATTTTTGAGACTTTGCTGCGTCTTGCCGGGATTCCGGCAAGATACGTGTGCGGTCTGATGTTAGGGGAAGGAGAAAGTCATGCCTGGGTAGAGGCCTGCTGCGACGGCAGGTGGATCGGATTGGATCCCACCAATGACTGCCTGGCAGATGACCGTTATATTAAACTGGGGGATGGCCGTGATGCCTGCGAATGTGCCATCAATCGGGGAATCCTGATAAATGGCGGACAGCAGAAACAGCAGGTGAAGGTGGTTGTAAGCCGTATCTGACATGGATACTCCATCAGTGAGCCGATAGCTGAAAGACTGCCGGGATCAGGAAAAATAATGTGGAAAATGAACAAAAAGGATAAGAACGATGATAGAAACCATAGCAAGCGTGGGGCTTCCAGTTGATGAGGTCCTGCGGATCAGAAAAAACCGGATCATGCCGCAAAAACCAGCCGATTCATTGCCAAGGATCAGCATTGTTACCGGGATCCACGGGGATGAATTAGAAGGACAGTATATCTGTTATGAACTGCAGCGGCGGATCCGAAAAGAGCAGCAGCATCTTACGGGAATCGTGGATATTTATCCGGCTATGAACCCTTTGGGAATTGATTCCATTACAAGGGGGATACCGGCCTTTGATCTGGATATGAACCGCCTTTTTCCCGGAAATACCAGCGGAAACATGACGGAATACCTGGCGGCGCAGATCATTCAGGATGTAAAAGGATCGGACTGTGTGCTGGATATCCATGCAAGTAATATCTATCTTTCCGAGCTTCCACAGATCAGGATCAACGAACTCCATGAAGAAAAGCTGGTACCTCTGGCAGAAGAAGCCAATGTAGACTTTATCTGGGTACATGGAGCAAGTACCGTACTGGAAGCTACTTTTGCCCATAGCTTAAACAGCGTAGGAACACCGGTGCTGGTAGTGGAGATGGGTGTGGGGATGCGGATCACCCGGGCTTACGGAGATCAGTTAGTAGACGGGATCTTTAATCTGATGAAAAAGCTTGGCATATGGACTGGAGAAGTAAAAAGTCCCAGAAAACCCATCATCTCACGAGATCCGAAGGATGTCAGCTATCTGAATGCGAAAGTCAGCGGCATTTTTATCCCGTCTGTTAAGCATGGGGCAGTATTAAAAGAAGGGGATCTGATCGGAAAAATCGTAGATCCTTTAGCCGGAGTGGTATTAGATGAGGTGACAGCGCCTATGGACGGGATCTTGTTTACAATCCGTGATTATCCGGTTGTAGGGGAAGGCTCTCTTATGGGACGTCTTCTGAGAAAGGAGATCTGCGAACATGCGTAAACGTATCATTTATGAGATGAAGGGCCTTTACCGGGACGACTTCAGGATCACGGGATATGAATTTGGGGAAGGAGAAGAATCCGTCTGCATCGTGGGAAATTCACGGGGTAATGAGGTACAGCAGATTTATTGCTGCTCCAAACTGATCAAGAAGTTCCGCCAGTTAGAAGCAGAAGACCGGATTAAAAAAGAACAGAAGATCCTGATCATTCCTTCTTTAAATCCATATTCCATGAACATCCAGAAACGGTTCTGGCCTACAGATAATACGGATATCAACCGTATGTTTCCTGGCTATAATCTGGGTGAGACAACACAGCGGATCGCAGACGGTGTTTTTCGTGAGATCTCAAAATACCGCTTCGGGATCCAGTTTACTTCCTTTTATATGCCGGGAGATTTTGTTCCCCATGTACGGCTGATGGAGGAGGGATACAGCAAGCCGGAGCTTGCCCTGCAATTTGGTCTGCCTTACGTGGTCATCCGCAAAGTACGCCCTTATGACACAGCAACTTTGAATTACAATTGGCAGGTATGGGATACGCAGGCATTCTCTCTTTATACCACCACAACTGAACAGATCAGCCCCAACGGTGCAGGACAGGCTGTATTAGCAATATTAAATTTCCTGTCGGCACAGGGGATCGTCAACTATCTGGGGCCGTCACTGGTCAGCCCCAAGGTGGTATTTGATACAGACCTGATTCCGGTGAGAACTTCCGAATCCGGTATCTTTGAACCTCTTGTAAAAGCAGGTGACCGGGTAAATATGGGACAGCCTCTTGCCAATATCCTTCATCCATATGAAAGTGAACTGATCGAAACGTTGTATGCACCGGCTGACGGAAAAATATTCTTTATCCATAATGAGCCATTGACCTATGCAGATACAGCGGTCATCAAGCTGGTATTGTAAGAGAATGATGTCCGTTAAGATAAAGAAAGATGGTAGAATTATGAAAAAAAAATATAGCACACGAAGTTTATCATTCCGGATCATCAGCAGGAATGTGCTGATCCTGCTGATATTCAGTGTGATCGTCAGCGGAATCGGTTATGCACTGTTTACCGATTCTCTGACAAGGAGTTACAACGATTTTGCTTTCCAGACTGCAGAAACGGCAGCTTCCGTAGTAAATGGCGACCGGATCGGAGAATTTCTGGAGTCCGGCGGAAATGACAGTGAATACCAGAAAGAACTAAAACAGCTGCAAATGCTCTGTCAAACCCAGGGCGTTACGTTGATCTATGTGATCGCTGTGGATCAGAGTGATTACAACAGTTTCCGGTCCGTCCTCAACGTCCCATCCGAAGAAAGTGGATACACACCCTGGGAAGTCGGTTTTGAGCGGAGTACAACCAACGAAGAATACCGTTCTATTTATCGGGACATCTACGAAAACGGGCTGCAGCGCGGTACCATTTATCGTTTGAAAGATCTCAGAGGAAAAGATCCACATATCACCTCTCTGATCCCCATCCATGGTTCAGATGGCTCCGTCACGGCGATTCTGTGTGTGCAGAGACCGATGAAGGAACTTACGGTAGGACGTTATCGTTATCTGCGGGAAGTGGCAGCCGTTGTCCTTGCTGTTTCCGTACTGGTATCGATCGGCACGGCGATCTATCTGAAACGCCAGTTTGTAAAGCCGGTGCGCCAACTGGCTCTGGAGGCAGAGCGATTTGCTAACGAGAACAGCCGCAACTACGAGATGAAGCTTTCTGAGCTGAGTACCATATCGGAACTGCATGCACTGGGAACCTCTATTGAGAAGATGGAAGAGGATACCATCAGAAATATGGAAAATATCCGCCAGATGACTGCAGAACGGGAAAAAGGAAAGGCAGAACTTGTTCTGGCAGCGCAGATCCAGAAGGATGCAATTCCAAGCAACTTCCCGAAGGATGACCGTTTCACTCTTTACGGTTCCATGGCTCCGGCAAAGGCTGTCGGCGGTGATTTCTATGACTTTTTCATGATCGATGACGACCATCTGGGAATGGTGATCGCAGATGTGTCGGATAAAGGCATTCCGGCCGCTTTGTTTATGATGATCTCGAAAATCGTGATCCACAATTTTGCGATCATGGGAGCATCCCCCAAAGCAGTTCTTGAAGAGGCAAATAGAATGATCGTCCAGCATAACCAGTCCAGTATGTTTGTGACAGTCTGGTTCGGGATCCTGACCCTTTCCACAGGAAAAATCGTAGCGGCCAATGCAGGGCATGAATATCCGATGTTAAAAAAGGCAGATGGAACATTTGAACTTTTTAAGGATCCTCACGGGCTTCCTATTGGCGTCATGGATGGAATTTCTTATAAAGAATATAGTTTTCACCTTGACCGGGGAGGCGCACTGTTCCTTTATACAGACGGCCTGGCTGAGGCCTCCGACGAAAAACAGCAGTTCTTCGGGACAGACCGTATCCGGGAAGAATTAAATAAAACACCGGATGCAGATCCAGAAACCCTTCTTTTCAATATGAAGACGAGCGTTGACCGGTTTGTGGGGAAGGCACCGCAGTTTGATGATCTGACCATGCTGGCAGTAAAACTTTTATAAAAATATGAGGCGCGTTGCTGATCATGCAACGCGCCTTATTATACATCGTGATAAAATTCACGTATCATAGGATAAATGGTTTTATATTTCTTATAAACAGGTTCATACGCCTTTACAGCGTCCGGGTCCGGCTTTAGGACCGTGCAGCCGCCTTTTTCTTCTAATACATGAATAAAGGACGGATAATCCGGGATAATGCCCTCGGCCAGGAAAACACTGGACGCAATGGCAAGTGCAGGCAGCAGATCCGGGTCTTTGTAAACATGAACAGGAAGGCCCATTACATTACTTAAGATCCGGCACCAGGCAAGTTCTCTTGCACCGCCTCCGATGACGGAAAGTTTCACTGCAGGGTGATTAAAGAGCTCCAAGCCGTGGCGAATGGAAAATGCCACTCCTTCTAATACACTTCCTGCCATGTCTGCGGCAGAGGTATTCTGATCTAAACCAAGGAAAGAGGCGCGGATGTGGCTGTCCATAATAGGAAAACGTTCACCGGTCAGATAGGGCAGGAAAAAGACACCGTGGCTGCCGGGAACATGTTCTTTTAAAAGGTGGGAGATATAGGAAAAATCCGGCGTATGGTCCGGCTCGCGGGATAAGATCCGGGCAATAAAGCGGTGTACATTTCCGCCATTTAAAAATGGTACAACATTGATATACAGATCCTTTTGCATGGCAGCCAGGTTAAAACCGCCGCCTTCGCTGTCCATAAGGCCTTTTGAAACGGCTGCCACCCAGCTGGAAGTTCCAAGGTTAATATTATATTCCCCGGGCGCTAAAATGCCGCTGGCAAGTGTGGTAGCCCCGGCATCTCCTGTGCCTGCGTAAACCTTTGTGCCGGGCAGATAGCCGGTATCAGCAGCCCCGTTTTCGGTTATTACGCCTGCAAGTTCATGGGAATGGAGCAGTTTTGGAAATTTTCTCATGTCCAGCCCGGAGCCGTTTATCAGGAGTTCGGACCATGTTTTATGTTCCAGATCCATAGCTCCGGCTGTAGCGCAGGCCGTCATATCACCAAGCAAATTTCCGGTAAGTCTTGCGATCACATAGTCCTTAGAGCTGATGAGAAATGCAGCTGTCTGATCATAAATTTCCGGTTGATTTTCCTTTATCCACAAAATCTTTGCAAGTGGCATAGAACCGTCAAAATGGTTTCCGGTAACAGTGGTAATAGTATCGCCGCCAACGGCATTTTCGATGGCTTCTGCCTGTACGCCCGCCCGTCCGTCAGAGTATAGGATGGCATTGCGCAGGGCTTTTTGGTTACTTCCGACCGGTATCACATCCTGCATCTGACCGGAGAAAATAAGGGCGGAAACGTCCTTAGCCGGTATCTTCTCGGTAAGCGCCCGGGATAAGGCGCAAAAAGCACTGTACCACTCATCCGGGTCCTGTTCCTTAAATCCGTTTTCTTCTATGGAGTGGATCACCTTGCTTCCTGTAAAAACAGGTTCTCCATCGTCACGTACAGCTACCGCCTTTACTGCGGTAGTCCCGATGTCAAAGGTTGCAACTAACATTTCTTCTTACCTCCGCATTCTCCAGATGTTCTCTCTAAATCTCACTGTACCTGATTTTGCGAGATTCCGAGAGGACATTCCTATTTTATCAATTCTTTCCAGCGCCGATCTTCTGGATCACAACAGCCAGTATGATAATACCGCCGGTAATGATATTTTGCATAAAGCTTGGCATCTGCAAAATAGTCAGACCGTTGGCAAGAACTGCTAAAACAGCGGCGCCGATGAGCGTACCCACTACACAGGGAACACCGCTTTTAGAAACGGTACAGCCGATAAAAACAGCTGCATAAGACTGGAGAAAATAGCCTTGTCCGGCGGTGGTGTTGGCAGAACCGACTCTGGAAGCCACCAGTGCTCCTGCAAGGCCTGCAATGGCACCACATAAGGAAAAGGCCAGTACCCGGTAGCGGAAAATAGGGATTCCTGCTACTTCGGCAGCTTCCTTGCTGCCGCCAATGGCGTACAGTTTCCGGCCCGAAGCGGTGTGTCCCATGAAAACATAAAAAACAAGGTACAAAACAACAGCTGCCAGAGTGATGAACGGGATTCCTGCGATCTTTAAGATACCGGGAATGGTAAATGCCTTTGGAATACCATTGAACACCGTAGTGCCGCCGGTAAGACCGTAAATCACGCCGTCTAATACGGTTCCCATACCGAGAGTAGTGATAAAAGATAAGATCTGAAAACGGGCAACTACAATGCCGTTTACGCAGCCGACTAAAAGGCAGATCAGAGCGGCAATCAGAAAACACAGCGCTACAGGAATCTGGCGGATTGACAGCAGAGCAGCGATCACGCCTCCCAGACTTACAATATTTCCCACGGATAAGTCAAACTCATTGATGGTCATAACAAAAGTAGCGCCAAGAGCCACCATGGCTAACGGTGCCGCCTGTCTGCTGATATTTAAGAAGTTTTTCACTGTGCAGAAAGAGGCCGGGCGGAGAATGGAAAAAATAAGGATGATCACCGCCAGTGCAGCTACGGTTCCATAATGTTTAAATGCTTTCATTTTCATGTATTTCCTCTCTTTCTGCTTCATAACAGCAGGCCAGTATGTCCGCTGGCTTTAAATTCTTATTTGGAAAGATCTTGCGTATTTTCCCTGATGCCATGACTGCGATCTCATCAGCCACTTCCAAAAGCTCTGTAAGATCCGATGAAACGTAGAGAACGGCTTTGTTTTCTGCTGCCTGAGTGCGCAGCAGGCTGTGGATCTGCTGTCTGGTGGCTACATCCACGGCTTGTGTGGGTTCATCGCACAGCCATATGGAGGGGGATGTAAGCAGTGCTTTGGCAAATACAACCTTTTGCTGGTTGCCGCCGGACAGCTCGCAGGCTGGCTGGGAAGTGCCGGTGCAGCGGATCTTTAAGGCGGTTATCATGTTTTTCGCTGCCAAAACAGCATCTGCCTTTGAGAAAAGACCCTTTTTAGAATAATGGTCAATAGAAGATAAGTTCATGTTTTCTTCTATCGTAAAGGACGGGATCATGGCCTTGCGCCGCCTGTCTTCGCAGATAAAGGCAATACCTTTTTTAATAGAATCAACAGGAGTTGGCTTTTTCACCATTTCTTCGCCAATTTCAATGGTTCCGCCGGATATGCGCCGGATGCCGTAGATACATTCTAAAAACTCCGTCCGCCCGCTGCCGCAAAGACCGAACATACCGGTAATATGTCCTCTGTGGACAGTAAGACTGGCGTCTTTTACAATGTGGTCAGCAGATGCTAAGTGGGAGATAGTAAGTGCAGGGGATGATTGTGTGACTGCCGATGGGGAATGATCGGTGCTGTCTGGTATCAGATGTTTGTTGGATACTTCCGATTTAGGCACATTTTTCAGATCGCCTGACTTCGAGCTGTCTGTGGTCGCAGACTGTCTGCCTTCAGCGGTCTGTTTCGCATCTCCATCTTCGTCTTCGTTACCGCCCATCAGCTGCACCAGTTCCTTCTGGCTGGTAGAAGCAGTATCACAGGTGCTTACTAACTTACCATTTCTAAGGACTGTCACCCGGTCAGTCAGCGCCATGATTTCTTCCAGCCTGTGGGTCACATAAAGGACTGCAGTTCCATTTTCCTTCAGATTTTTTATAATGGAGAACAATAAATTTGTTTCTTTATCAGAGAGAGAAGCAGTAGGCTCATCTAAGATCATTAACCTGCAGTCACTCATCATGGCCCGCAGGATCTCCACGCATTTCTTCTGGGCCGGAGTCATCTGGAAGATGGATTTTTTTAAGTCTAAATGAATTCCGAGTTCTTCTCCCTTTTTCCGGGCTGCCATCTCCATTTCCTTCCATTGGATCAGACCGCCCTTTCGGGGATAAGGCCGTCCAAGCCAGATATTTTCCAGAGCGGAAAATGCAGGTATCAGCACGTGATCCTGGAAAATGATATTGATGCCCAGTTCCCGGCTTTGCACCGGGCCGAAATCAGCAGGAAAAGGAGCTCCGTTCCAGATTAGCTCCCCTCTGTTTTTTGTATACACGCCGCCTAAAATCTTGATAAACGTAGACTTTCCGGCGCCATTTTCACCTACCAGTCCATGGATCTCTCCCACCTTTAGAGAAAGATCCAGTCCCTTAAGGGCATATACACCATTAAATGTTTTGTCCAGTTTCTTTGCTTCTAACAGCATTCTTGCCACCTGCCATTTTCTGTGATCGAATCATGATCTGTAATCTGCATCAGCTCAAATTCCCTTCGGTTCATCTGCAACCCATGGAAATTTATGCTGTTACTGAGCATTTTCCTGAGTAATAAGTTCTGCCGGAGCGTACATTTCACCTTTTTCAATGGTTTCTCCTGCATAATATTTTTCCATCTGCTGGCAGACGATATCAGCCATGCCTTCAAAATTCTGCTTTACCGTTGCCTTTAAGCAGGAACCGTCTTTGATCATCTGCACTGCCTGTTCATTTCCGTCAACACCGGTAACGATTACTTCATCACGTCCTGCTTCTGCTAATGCCTTTGCAGCGCCGATGGCCGGTTCATCCCATGCAGCGAAAATAGCAGTTACGGAATCTTTATCAGGATTTGCGGTCAGCAGGTTAGCGGTGATCTCTTCTGCGTCATTAATAGGCTGTTCAGCCGGCACATGCTGTTCTGTGATCAGTTGAATATCCGGATATTCTTTTATAATGTCATCGAATGCTTCACAACGCTTTACAACACCCGGATGAGGTCTGTGGGTCAGTGCGATCACAGTACCTTTGCCGCCCATCAGGTCGTCAAAAAGGTAGCGGACGATCAGTTCGCCCATCTGGTAGTTGTCGCTGGTAGCATTGACCTGCATTCCGTCAATAAAACCGCTGTCACAGCCAAATACCGGGATATCTGCGTCAAAAGCTTCTGTCAGCTGGTTTGCAACCTGATTGGGGTCTGCACTTACTAAAACAATGCCGTCTGTGCCGGAAGAAACAACGTCTTCAATACGGCTTGCCAGCTCTGCGAAATCATTGGCAGTATCGATCACAAATACCTCTGCGCCTTCCGCCTCTAAGTTATCTTTGATAAAGCCGGCCATCTGGTTGGTGGTGACAGAAGTAAGGTAGGGTGTCATAACGGAAATCTTTTTGCCTGCAAGAGCAGAGTCGCCCGCCGTCTTTACGTCTGCTTTGCCGTCAGCTGCATCCTCAGAAGCTTTCTTAGTATCAGCAGCAGTTTCTGCCTGTGCAGTTGTTTCCGTCTGTGCAGCAGTTGTTTCATCTGCTTCCGTAGAGCAGCCTGTAAGCAGGATACCGGTCAGTGCTGCAGCTGCAGCCAGAGTTAAGAAATTACGCATTTTTTTCATAATGTTGTCCTCCTTAGATAAAGATGTCCGAGAGAGCATAAAGTTTTTGTTTGCCGGAATACATTTTGGAATTAAAAAATCCCGGACATGACTTTTATATCATGTCCGGGACGAATGAATCGTGGTGCCACCCGAGTTCACAGATATGGCTTAACATCTACGAACTGCTTCGCACTGGTGTGCAACGCTGGTGTTAAATAAAAAGCAGCTACTCCATAATCGGAATATCTGCCACCAATCTGTCTCATTTTCAGAGTACGGAAAGTTATAAAAAAGCTTCGATACTCTTATCCTTTAACGCAGGAATCACGGCCTCGGCTACTTGCTGTCGCGTTCGCCTGGCGTCTCACAAACCCATTCCATAAGGAACTCCATACTGCCTTCCACCACCGGCAGCTCTCTGTGATCTCATTCCGAATGTACTCTCTTTGCTCATCGACGTTACATTTGAATTTTATGGTAATAAAGTAGCACAATTTATACGCACTGTCAATTATTTTCAGCGTTTTTTTGGCGGGCTAAAAGGTTTCCTGAAAGATTATCCGAATTACATTGACCGGACCGCGGGTATGCTGTAACATAGATAAAAAACGGAGGAAATGATGTATGACAAGAGCAGAGTTAAAACGAAATGCAAGAAGAAAACTGGGAGGGAAATTATTTGGTGCAAACTGGGTCAATGCAGTTCTTGTAATGGTTATCTTTTATATATTAACAGGAGTTGTAAACTGTATTGCCGGATACGGCACCCTGATCATGCTGGTGATCGGCGGCCCCTTAAGCTACGGAACAGCAAAATTGTTTTTGCAGCAGTGCGATGACGGAAAAAAGATGAATCCGCAGGATATCTTTAAAGCTTTTGTGGACGACTTCGCCGGAAATTTCATATTATATCTGCTGAGATATGTTTTTATTGCCCTCTGGTCCCTTTTACTGATCATTCCTGGTATTGTAAAAATGTATTCCTATTCCATGGCATTTCTGGTAAAAGCAGATCACCCGTCCTATGACTGGAAAGAATGCATGGATGTCAGTAAAGAACTGACTCGCGGAAATAAGTGGAAACTGTTCATGCTGGATCTGAGCTTTATCGGCTGGGAGATCGTAGGATGCCTGTGCTTCGGTGTCGGAACCTTTTGGGTCAATGCATACAGAGAAGCAACCATAGCAGAATATTACAGATACTTTGAAAGCAATCATGCAATCAACAGAGATTTTTAGATGGATTTTTATTCAGAACAGACAAATGGCACCTCACGATGAGGTGCCACTTTTTTTACTGCTGAGCCTTATACTGCTCTAAAGCGGTTGCCAGCTGGTCAGGACAGGAAGTCGGGCGTGGTCCGCACTTGATGCCTTTTAAACGCTTGATCGCTTCGTCGATATCCATTCCTTCAACCAGTGCTGCGACGCCCTGGGTATTGCCGGAGCAGCCGCCTAAAAAATGAACATCGGTTACCTTATTGTCCTTTACTTCAAAAGAAATGGCTCTTGAACAGACGCCGTGGGTTGTATAATCCATCACATGTACCTCCTTGTTTGAAGTATGTCCTCCCGGAGCCTTTCCTGCACCTGCCTTTGTGGCCGATTTTCTGCCAGTCGAATCCGAATTTCAGAGGCGGACGCAACGCCAACGCCTCAGAAATTTGGGCACAACTGACAAAAAATCTTCTCACAAAATCAGGCACAGAAAGATTTAGAGAGAACATAAGTGTTAAAGTGTGCCGGTCAGTCCTTGACGAGCAGACACCAAACTGTTACCATGTATCTGTGTACCCGTTTTACTGTTCGTACACATGTGTAACTTTCATTATGCTTCATGAAAATAAGATTGTCAAGTTTTTGGAATTAAACAGGAGGACAAAGATGATCGGAATTATCGGTGCCATGGACGAAGAAGTGGCAATGTTAAAGGAAAAACTTACAGAGGTTCAGGTAGAAACAAAGGCAGCTATGGACTTCTATAAAGGAAAATTAGAGGGAAAGGACGTGGTAGTCGTCCGTTCTGGTATTGGCAAGGTAAATGCGGCAATGTGTGCCCAGATCTTAGCAGATGTATACCATGCAGACCATGTGATCAATACAGGTATTGCAGGTTCCTTAAAGGCAGAAATCAACATTGGAGATATCGTGCTGTCAACCGATGCTCTTCAGCATGATATGGATGCCCGGGCATTTGGCTACGAACCGGGTCAGATTCCGAGAGTAGATACTCTTTCTTTTAAGGCAGATGAGAAAATGATCGCTCTTGCAAAAGAATGCTGTGAAAAGGTAAATCCAGAGATCGGTGTATTTACCGGAAGAGTGGTTTCCGGCGACCAGTTTATTTCTGATAAAGAGAAGAAAAAATGGCTCACAGATACCTTTGCAGGCTACTGCACAGAAATGGAAGGGGCAGCTATTGCACAGGTATGCTATTTTAATCACATCCCGTTCCTTATTGTAAGAGCGATCTCTGATAAGGCAGATGACAGCGCATCTATGGATTATCCGACCTTTGAGGCGCAGGCGATCCGCCACAGCGTGAACTTAATGGCAGAGATGATCCGCTGCTTTTAATACGAAATAATGCAAACAGCCAGTTATCTGCTTTGGAGGTATCTTTGTACGGCTGGCAGCCGGAAGTTTCTACAAAAAACTGATAAAAGAAAGCGCAAATATGGCGCTGACCAAGAACCGGTATCTGCGGAATTTAAAACAGAACGCAGAAGATACATATAAAAGTACATACGAATACAAAGGAGTAAAGAAAAAGTTTATGGCAACACAGTTTTCTGCTACAGGGCAGATAAAGCAATTTATAGCAGAGGCGGCAGCTGATGTCAGGGAATTTGGACAGTTTTTAAAAAAAGAAAAGGCACTTAAGCTTATCTGCCTGTCCCTGATCTTAGTCTGCTGGGGATTAAAGATCGTTTATGATGATATTTTTATTGACAGTGAGATCATGAGTCTGGAGCCATATGCGCTGCTTCAGTCCTGGTATGGAAGCCGGCGCTTCAGCCTGATCTTTACGAAAAAAATATTTCATATGATCCGGCTGGTCCCCTATTTATCCAATCTGCTGACAGCTGCGTTCCTTTTTCTGGCGGCACTTTTGTTTGCTTTTTGCCTGCAGACATGGATCCCGATCCTGAAAAAGAAACCATATGATAAGGGACTGCTGTTAGCAGCGGCCTTTTTTGTAACAGCGCCGTCCCTTGCAGAACAGTATGCATATACGCTTCAGGCTTTTGAGATCACATTATCTATGTGCATCTGCATGATCGCAGTGTATTGTTCCGGGAGAGCGATTTATGGAAATGGTTCTGTCATCTGGTATTTGGCAGCTGTGCTGCTTCTGGTATGGACATTAGGCTCTTATCAGGGTTTTTGTGTCTGTTATGTAGCATTGGTGCTGATCTCATTTCTGGGAAGCTATGAGACAGATATGCATAAGGGGCAGGAAAAAGCCTTTCTTTATGGTATCCGACAGGTTATCATTTTTATTATAGGATTTATTTTGTATTTCCTGACAGCTTCGTTTTTGTGCCGGGTCAAAGGCGGGGATTCCAGTTATGTGGATGCCATGTTTATGTGGGTCACCTTAAGTAAGGCAGAGTGCCTGCATTATGTAAAGGATGAATTCCGTGCATTGTATTGTGGTGTGGTGCCGGTCCTTTATAATCGTTTTTTTGGCATAATGGCATTTGGTTGTACCATATTTCTGGCTGTCCGTTGTGTGAAACTGCATTTTAAGAAATGGTACTGGTATTTTCTTGGGTTATTCCTGCTGTTTGCGTCACCTATGTTTGTTACGCTGTTAAGTGGAATGCGGACACCGGTACGTGGACAGCTGGTATTTCCCCTTCTTTTAGGGGGCTTTGCCTGTATTTTTTATTGTTTTGCAGTGGGATGCCTGGAGCATTTTAATGGTTTGTCTGTAAAATCCCGATCTGTTGTTGTGTCCCTTCTTTTTGTGGCAATGTTTTATCAGGCATGGACACAGGGAATGGATCTGGTACAGTTAAACCAGACCCTTCATGATACGGTGGTCAATGACCGGATCATCGCCCAGCAGATGTATGGGGATATCCGCCGCGTGGCGGATCGCTCTGATATGCAGAACTGTCCGGTGGCTTTTGTGGGAACACGCAGCGCCAGGATACCAAATACAGCGGCAAGAGGAGAAGTGATCGGATATTCTTATTTTGATTTTGGATTGACCAATATCGGGATCAATAACCGGACAACGGGCTTATTTAACCTTATGGGACTGAACCTGGCGACGCCTACAGTGGAAGAATATGAACAGGCGCTGCAGAAAGCAGCAGATAAGCCCTGCTGGCCTGCGAAGGAGTCGGTTTTCCTTCTGGATGATGGCTGCGTAGCTGTAAAGCTTTCAGAGTAGAAAAAGTCCATTAAAAATTATAATAACAGGTTCTGGAATTGGCAGTGTAAATATGCTATACTAACATGTAGTTGGGAAATTTTTCACAAAATGTTCTCTTGGAATCCCAGAGGACATAAATCTCACAAGTATGCAATCAGAAAAGGAGAGCGGGAATTATGGGTAAGGAAGTTGTATTTGATTATTCAAAGGCCACCGGCTTTATCTCAGCGGAAGAGATGGCTAACTTCAAAAAAACAGTTATGACAGCAAAGGAAACTCTGCTTAGCAAAGAAGGCGCCGGAAACGACTATCTTGGCTGGATCGATCTTCCGGTTGATTATGATAAGGATGAGTTTGCCAGAATTAAAAAGGCAGCAGCAAAGATCCAGAGCGATTCAGATGTTCTGCTGGTAGTAGGAATCGGCGGTTCCTATTTAGGGGCAAGAGCAGCCATCGAATTTTTAAGCAACAGCTTTTATAATGTGCTGTCAAAGGATGTGCGCAAGACTCCTGAGATTTATTTCGTAGGAAACAGCATCAGCAGCAAATATATTGCAGACCTTAAGAAGGTTCTGGCCGGAAAAGACTTCTCTATCAATATTATTTCCAAGTCCGGTACCACCACAGAGCCAGCTATCGCTTTCCGAGTATTTAAGGAAATGCTCATCGAAAAATATGGCAAAGAAGGAGCTGCAAAGCGTATCTACGCAACCACAGACCGTGCAAAGGGCGCTTTAAAGAATCTGGCAGACGAAGAAGGTTACGAAGAGTTCGTGGTTCCGGATGATGTAGGCGGACGTTTCTCCGTTCTTACAGCAGTAGGTCTGCTTCCAATCGCTGTATGCGGCGCAGATATTGACAAGCTGATGGAAGGTGCTGCTTCTGGCCGTAAGAAAGCACTGGAAACTCCTTACGAAGAAAACCCGGCTCTTCTGTATGCAGCAGTCCGCAACATCCTGCTTCGCAAGGGCAAAGCAGTAGAGATCGTAGCAAATTATGAGCCAAGCCTTCACTATGTATCTGAGTGGTGGAAGCAGCTGTTTGGCGAAAGTGAAGGAAAAGACCAGAGAGGTATTTTCCCTGCAGCAGTAGATCTGACCACAGACCTGCACTCCATGGGACAGTTCATCCAGGACGGCGCACGCATTATGTTTGAGACCGTTATCAACGTAGAAGAATCTCCGGAAGAGATTATTTTAAAGAAAGAGGATGTAGACACTGACGGCATGAACTATCTTGCCGGAAAGACAGTAGATTTCGTAAATAAGAGTGCTATGAACGGAACCATTCTGGCTCATACAGACGGAAATGTACCAAACCTGATGGTAAAGGTACCAGAGCAGAATGAATTCTATTTAGGTGAATTATTCTACTTCTTTGAGTTTGCCTGCGGCGTAAGCGGCTACATTTTAGGCATCAATCCATTTAACCAGCCGGGCGTAGAAAGCTACAAGAAGAACATGTTTGCTCTCCTTGGCAAGCCGGGCTATGAAGCTCAGAGAGAAGAACTGTTAAAGAGACTGTAAAAAAATAACCGATATTTATAAGAGGGGGCTGTTTTCTAAAAGCAGCTCCTTTTTTTATATTGTTTGAAAGCGGCCCCCTATTTTGTACTAGACGTAAGCCTGCTGCAATGATAGAATGTGCATGACTACGTTGTGACAACGAAAGGAGAACTATTAAGATGGGCACAATTGAAATTAAAACGAAGACAGCGAATGCGATTCGCGTATTATCTGCTGACGCGATCCAAAAGGCAAAATCCGGACATCCGGGACTTCCTTTAGGCTGTGCTTCTGCGGCATATGAATTATGGGCTGATCATATGAGACATAACCCGGCAGATCCGAAATGGGTGGATAGAGATCGCTTTATCCTTTCCGGCGGACATGGTTCCATGCTGCTGTATTCATTATTCCACTTATTTGGCTATGGTGATTTATCCATGGATGATTTAAAGAACTTCCGTCAGGTTGGTTCCTTAACTCCGGGACATCCTGAGTATGGCCACACAGTAGGTGTAGAAGCTACCACGGGACCTTTAGGACAAGGAATGGGCATGGCTGTAGGTATGGCTATGGCAGAGGCTCATTTAGCTTCCGTATTCAACAAAGATGATATTAAGATCGTAGACCATTACACCTATGTACTGGGCGGAGACGGCTGTATGATGGAAGGACTTTCCTCTGAGGCGTTCTCTTTAGCAGGTACATTAGGACTTGGAAAACTGATTGTTATTTATGATTCCAACAATATTTCTATTGAAGGAAATACAGATATTGCATTTACAGAAGATACTGCAAAGCGTTTTGAGTCCTATGGATTTGGTGTATTCCAGGTAGAAGACGGAAATGATTTTGCAGCCATTGGTGCAGCCATCGAAGCAGCTAAGGCTGATACACAAAGACCATCCCTGATCGTTCTCCACACTCAGATCGGATACGGCTGCCCGGCCAAGCAAGGCAAAGCATCTGCTCACGGTGAGCCTCTGGGTGAAGATAATATCATTGCCATGAAGGAAAACTTAGGCTGGGAGAGCATGGAGCCATTCTATGTACCTCAGGATGTTTATGACCACATGGCTAAGGTAAAGGAAAGCTTAAAGGCACCGGAAGAAGAGTGGAACGCAAGATTTGCAGCATACTGTGAGAAGTATCCGGAAATGAAGGAACTTTGGGATCAGTATCATGACAAAGACCTGCCTAAGAAACTTTGGGATAACGAAGAGTTCTGGTCCTATGAGGACAAGCCACAGGCAACCAGAAACCTGTCCGGAGAGCTGTTAAATAAGATCAATAAGGTAGTTCCGAACCTGTTTGGCGGTTCTGCTGATCTGGCTCCTTCCAATAAGACCAACTTAAAGGGGGAAGGTGACTTCTCCAAGACAGATTATTCTGGAAAAAACCTGCACTTTGGCGTAAGAGAGCAGGCAATGACTGCTATTGGAAATGGTCTGGTTCTTCACGGCGGTGTGATCCCGTATGTAGCGACCTTCTTCGTATTCAGTGATTACATGAAACCGGTTGCAAGACTGTCATCCCTGATGAAGGTGCCGTTAATCTACGTTCTGACCCATGACAGTATCGGTGTAGGCGAAGACGGCCCAACCCATGAGCCGATTGAGCAGTTAGCAATGTTCCGTGCACAACCTAACTTCCATGTATTCCGCCCGGCAGACGCAAAAGAAACTGCAGCAGCATGGTACAGTGCTATTACTTCTGAAAATACACCTACCGCTCTGGTACTTACCAGACAGAACCTGCCTCAGTTAGCAGGAACCGGCCGTGATGCAGTAAAGGGTGCCTACATTGTAGCTGATTCCGCAAAAGAAACCCCGGATGCGATCATCATTGCTACCGGTTCTGAGTTAAGCCTGGCAGTAGAAGCAAAAGAAATGCTGTTAAAGGATGGAATGGATGTGCGCGTTGTATCCATGCCATGTATGGATCTGTTCGAAGAGCAGAGTCCGGAATACAAAGAATCCATTCTTCCAAAAGCGGTAAGAAAGAGAGTTGCAGTAGAGGCACTTTCCGACTACGGCTGGGGCCGCTATGTTGGCCTTGACGGCGCAACTGTATGTATGGAAGGCTTCGGCGCTTCCGGTCCGGCAGCACAGCTGTTTGAGAAGTTTGGATTTACAGCAGAGCGTGTTGCTGAGACTGTAAAGAGTCTGTAAGTAAGATATGAAGATTGACGGATGCGCGCGCATCCGGATATCGTAATTGTAAAATACCCCGGTGACTGCCTGGAAAATGGCATCCATCGGGGTACTTTTTATGTCAACGATGCGCACTCGCGCGATAAGGAAGTTTGTCGCAAACGACCGCGTCAGCGGCGCGGTTAGACGTTTTATTCTTCAATCACCTGTATCTCTAAATAATCGAAATCCACAGTCTCAATAAAATTATCCTGTGTAAATCGGGCTTTGTCGTGATATTTAAAATCCTGGACCGTAGCATCCAGCCACATAGGCTTTTCCAGGTCAAACTTATAGCATATCTCATCTAAACAATTAAAAACCATCTGTGTCCTGGAAATAGAATAATCGCCGCAGCAGGCCACCATATCCTTCACCAGATGGTTATCCTTCATGATCTTTCCCCACATCCGAAACATGTATTTTCCAGCCTTTCTTTTTGTTCAGTGCTATACGTCAGTATAGCATATCCTAATGGGATATGTACAGAAGGGAAAACACATCTTATCTGCATATAAAAGATAGAATTATATGCAGATAAGGTTGTTTTTTCTGCATATATCATGATAAAATCATATGCAGAAAGGTGGTACAATGATGAGGGATTTTGACTATTCATTTTTAAATAATGGCTTACTTCCAGCCAGTTTAGTAAACCTTACTGCCAATATTGCAGAATTAAAAATAATGGCAGGTGTGCGAAAAGAAGAATATATACAGATATTTACAGAATTAGAAGCTGTGGCAAAAGTACAGTCAATCAAAAGTTCTAATGCCATTGAAGGTATCGTGACCAGTGATGAACGTATTGCGGCAATTGTCAATCAGAATAGTGCCCCGTTAAATCACAATGAAGCTGAAATTGCCGGATATCGTGATGCTTTAAATGAGATCCATTTAGGATATGAACATATTGATTTTCGTGAAAGAGATATTTTACGTTTACATGAAATTTTAATGCAGTTTACGGGAAATGGCATTGGTGGCCAGTATAAGATGGATGATAATGTGATTCTGGAAATTGACGCAAAAGGCAGACGAAAGGTTCGGTTTCATCCCACATCAGCGTTGGAAACACCAGAAGCAATGGAACAGTTAACCCTTGCATATATGGATGCCCGCAGTGATGCCAATATTAACCAATTATTGCTTATTCCTTGTGTTATCCTGGATTTTCTTTGTATTCATCCGTTTCGTGATGGGAATGGAAGAATGTCCCGGCTGTTATCATTGTTATTGCTTTATAAAAATGGGTTTGATGCTGGAAAATATGTGTCGTTTGAAGAGCAGATAAATAGTTATAAAGCTTATTATTATGAAGCATTGCGAAAGTCATCAACAGACTGGGAGAAAAATGAAAATTCATATTTCCCATTTATTGAAAATTTCCTGTCAACTCTTTATATGTGTTATAAAGAGCTGGACAAACGTTTTGCTATTGTAAATGGCAGGAAAATTACAAAGAAAGCCAGAATAGAGTCTACAGTGCTGAACAGTTTGACGCCCATTTCTAAATCAGAAATATGTAAAATATTACCAGATGTCAGTCCAACTACAGTGGAAGTGGTTTTAGGGGAAATGGTAAAGACGGGAAGTATACGACGCGTAGGAGCTGGGCGTATGACAAGATATATTAAGGGATGAATGAAGAGAGTAAGTTGCACTGTTAAATGAGAAATTCTTGAGATGCAGGAGTGTACTCGCGTTGACGTAGAAATGATATATTTTATTCAAAATGTTTTTATTAAAATGGATTTGAATAAAAACATTTTGAATTAATTGGGAGGTGATCTATATGTTTGTAGGAAGAGAAAGGGAATTGGATCACTATCAGAAGAGGATGTATTGTTACTTACATTAGATTCGCTTTATGAATAAACCATTCCTTGCCCTGATACGGGTTTTGTAGTAAGCTATAACTAATGATAAAATCCCCCAAATTTGGGTGGAGAGGAGGTACTGGGCAGTGGAGCAGGCTATTACTGATTATGTGAAATTTCTGGCAGATGCCAGGGATGCAGTGTATCGTCTGAATAATGATCAGGCGACAGCAAAGCAGTTAAAAGAACAGGGAGAACGCCAGGAAAAAGAGCTGGCAGCTGCAAAAAAGGCAGTGACAGATTCGGTGAATCAGACCATAAAAAAACGGCGCAGTGAGATCGATACAAGTTATGATAAAGAGATCGCAAAAGGTCAGGAGCGGTTGAAAAAAGCCAGAACCCAGCGTGAAAAAGCCAAAAATAAAGGAATGAAGGAACGGATCGCAGAGGAAACCAGTGAGCTGAGAGAGCACAACCGGGATCTGCAGGTACAGATGAAGACCATGTTCCAGAAGGATAAAGTACCTGTATTCTGTCGCACTACATTTTATTATGCGCTGTATTATGCACGGGGATTTAAAGAGCGCATGATCGGGTTTATTACCTTCCTGATCTGCTTTTTAGCACTTCCATGCGGTATTTATTTCCTGCTTCCGAATCGGAAGATCTGGTATCTGGTGCTGGTTTATTTTGCAGATATCATTATTTTCGGAGGCCTGTATGTGACTATTGGAAACAGAAGCCGGTCCCGTTACCAGGATGCCTTAAAACAGGGCCGCGAAATCCGTAACCTGTTAAATTCCAATGAAAAGAAGATTAAAGTCATTACTCACAGTATTGAAAAAGACGGAAATGAAGATATTTACGATCTGGAAAAATACGATGATGAGATCGCCTGCGCACAGCAGGAACTGTCTGATATAGCGGCAAAGAAAAAAGATGCCATCAGCAGCTTTGAAAATGTGACCAGAAATATCATCGCAGATGAGATTGAAGGCAGCTACAAAGCCGAGATCGAAGAGATGGAAAAGAAGCTGAAAGAAGTGCAGGATACTCTTGCGGAGTTAGAAAGCAACATCCGTCAGCAGAATATCCATATTACGGACACCTTTGGTCCGTATCTGGGCAAGGAATATCTGGATTCAGATAAACTTCTTGGTTTAACAAAACTGATTCAGTCAGGAGTCGCCGGGAATATTACCGAAGCCATTGAACTGGATAAGAAGGGTCATGCAACGAATGAACCGTAACAGGAAAAAAATCAGTAAAAATGGAAAAATAAAAATTAGTTGAAAACCAAACAAAACCGCACTATAATAGTAAAGAACTGGAAAAGGGGAGCTGGCAGTGAGCTGGCTGAGAGTGGGATGCGTTTCCCAGACCCGTAACCTGATTTGGATAATGCCAACGTAGGGATATAAAACCGAGGTCGTTTTAGAGTGTGATCTTAGCGGATATGTCTGTTGCGGGCATGTCCGTTTTTTATTGTCATGCATCGCTGGTTATCGTCGTGATGATCGGGGCGGTGCTTAGTACATCGTTTACAAAATAACTAGCGATGTACTAGTACATTGTTTCAGGTCTTCCAGGCGGCATATTGGGGGCACCACCTTATGTCGCATAATAAAACGTGGCCTGCAGTAAAATATGCAGAATGTACATGGTATACACTGTAGGAATGCTGAGAAGGGAGAAGACGAATATGAAAACAGCATTAACGATCGCCGGAAGTGATTCCAGCGGAGGCGCCGGTATTCAGGCCGACATTAAGACAATGATGGCAAATGGAGTATTTGCCATGAGCGCGATCACAGCACTGACTGCGCAGAACACAACAGGAGTGGAGGCAATCTTAAATGCCACTCCACAGTTTCTTGGACAGGAATTAGACTGTATTTTTACAGATATTTACCCGGATGCGGTAAAGATCGGTATGGTATCCGACAAAGAACTGATCGGTATAATCGCGGCAAAATTAAAGCAGTACGATGCAAAGAACGTGGTAGTAGACCCGGTCATGGTGGCTACCAGCGGAGCAAGACTGATTGGTGAGGACTCCATTGAGACTTTAAAGGCAGAATTATTCCCACTGGCAAAGCTCTTAACACCAAATATCCCGGAAACAGAAGAATTGACCGGTATGAAGATCACATCTGCTGCAGATATGGAAGCAGCAGCAAAGAAGATCTCTGAGACCTATCACTGTGCAGTTCTCTGCAAAGGCGGACATAAATTAAATGATGCAAATGACCTGCTTTGGAGCGAAGGAAAGAGTCGTTGGTTTGCCGGAAAACGCATTGACAATCCAAATACACATGGAACCGGCTGTACCTTATCATCAGCCATTGCTTCCAACCTGGCAAAAGGCTTTGATCTGGAAACAAGCGTAGAGCGTGCAAAAGATTATATTTCCGGTGCTTTAGCAGCTATGCTGGATCTTGGAAAAGGCAGCGGACCTATGGATCATGGTTTTGCCATTGATAATGAATATACAAGGGAGGCAGAATAATTATGGAAAGAAGAACCTCTCTTTTTGACAACGGCCTGATCTGGTTTGGCGCAGGTGTTTCCCTGGCAGAGATCCTGACAGGTACGTACTTTTCTGCTTTAGGTTTTGGAAAAGGCTTTGCAGCTATTGTCCTGGGACATGTGATCGGCTGCGTTCTTCTGTTTTTAGCAGGCGTCATCGGCGGAAAGAGCCGTTTAAGCGCTATGGAAACAGTAAAAAGCAGCTTCGGCAACAAGGGCGGCCTGTTTTTCGCCCTGTTAAATGTATTGCAGTTAGTTGGCTGGACTGCCATTATGATCTATGACGGCGCTCTGGCAGCAGGCGGCATTTTCTCATCCGGACACTGGATCTGGTGCCTTGTCATCGGTGCTTTGATCGTTGTATGGATTATGGTTGGAATCACCAATCTTGGAAAGATCAATACAGTGGCAATGACAGCCCTGTTTTTACTGACACTGGTGCTTTGCAAGGTTATTTTCTTTGGCGGAAATACTGTTCTTTCACAGCCGGATGACAGCCTTTCCTTTGGCGCAGCAGTAGAACTGGCAGTTGCTATGCCATTATCATGGCTTCCGTTGATCAGCGATTATACCAGAGAAGCCGAAAAGCCGGTAGCAGCAACGGCAGTCAGCGCTGTTGTATATGGTCTGGTAAGCTGCTGGATGTATGTGATCGGTATGGGCGCATCTATCTTAACCGGCGAGTCCGACATTGCCCAGATCATGTTAAAGGCCGGTTTAAGCATTATTGCTCTGATCATCGTAGTATTTTCAACTGTCACAACCACCTTCCTGGATGCCTACTCTGCAGGTATCTCCAACGAGTCCATTTTCCCGCAGTTTAAGGGGCAGTATGTGGCAGTTGCAGTAACCGTTATAGGAACTATAGGAGCCATCGTATTTCCAATGGATGACATTACCGGCTTCTTATACTTGATCGGTTCTGTATTTGCACCGATGATCGCTATTCAGATCGCGGACTACTTTATCTTACACAGAGACAGAAGAAAAACCGCATTTGACGCCAGAAACCTGGTGATCTGGGTCGTTGGTTTTGTTTTATACCGTATTCTGATGAATGTAGATCTGCCGGTTGGAAATACACTGCCGGATATGATAATTACCATAGTGCTGTGCGTGATCGCAGGCGCGGTGTTGCATTAAGCTAACAAAGATACCTGATGCGCAATCCCTTCCTCTCTCAATATCTCTTCCTCTCTCTGATGACAGGTAAAGATAATACACTGGTTATTCCAGGCTTTTGAAAGCCACTTCAGGGCGGTTTTTAAACGATCATCGTCGTAGAGTGCAAAACTGTCATCAAAGATCAGTGGCATACTGCCTTTATTGCCGATTACAAGTTTGGCGGCAGCCAGACGGACAGCCAGATAAATCTGATCCATGGTGCCGCTGCTGACCTGTTCAATAGGGACCAGACGGGTGGGGGTGTTCATAAAGATACTTAAGTCCTGATCAATGCTCATGCTGCGGTAGATGCCGCCGGTAATGCCTTCGATCAGTTCAGAAGCAGTTTTGTTTAAATAAAGTCCGAAGGAATCACGGATGGTGGTGGACAGATTGGTCATGGTATCCTGAGCCAGATCTACAGCGTCTAATTCTTCCTGGATATGTTCATTTTCGGACAAAACATGTTTTAACTGATCTGCTTCGTTTTTCTTTGCAGCCAGCTGCTCTAATTTCTGTTCCAGTTCCCATTGGATGCGCTGCTGTTTCTCTATTTCACCGGATATGCCTTCTTCTGTCTGCTGTAGCTTACTGATTTCTTCCGACATGGCTTTCAGGGTATGTTCCGACTGTTCCACAGCCTTGCTTAACCGCAGGAAACCGCCTAACTTCTCTTCCAGGGTATCCAGAGCTTCATTGGAAATAGAGGAGTCCTGAAGATGTCTTGAAAAGATCTCCTGGAGAAGTCTTGTTTCAGTATCCAGCTGCTTTTTAAAATGTCGGCTGCGGTTTATTAACATAATTCCGGAAACCAGGAAAAGGATACCGCACAGTCCGCATAAAAGTGCCGGAAGTTGTAATGCGGCTGGTGAAAGCTGTAAAAATCTGGGAGCCAGACTGGAGAGAAAGGCAATACCGGTTTCCGGTGCCAGCAGGAAGAACAGGCCACTTCCAATGCCAAAAGCTGCAAGAAACAACAGAAAAAATGCCCCCACAGTCCGGAAACGCTTATTGCAGGCTTCCGTTGCACTGATGTAATTCTGAAAATGCTGTCGGGTTTCATCTCTGTATTTTTCTACAGATGCCTGGTCTGTAAACTGGCTGTTTAATAAGATCTGCCGTCCTTTTGCAGCCTTTTCTAAAAGCACTTCTTTTTCTTTCTGCTTTTTATCCAGTTCTTCTTTTATAACACTCCGTTCCTGACGTTTTGCAGTCAGTTGGTTCGCATATTCCGGAGCAGATATTTCCTGCTCGATTTTTCGGATCTCACTGAGAGCTGCTACATAGTTTTTGGCCGCTTCCGGTGCGAACCGGGTTTCTAACTGCTTGCGCTGGGATTTTAAATAGGCACTGGCCTTGGTGATGTTTATGGCAATGCTTCCGGAAGTATTTAAGTTTGCAATGTAATTTCGCAGCTCCGAAACCATTCCTCCGTCTGTGGCACATTTTAACTGACCGATGCTGACGGTATTGTCATAGGCAGTTTCGGACAGACCGCAGCGCAGCTTGTCCCACAAAGCTTTGTTGCTTTCTTCTTCTTTTCCCGTAGTTTCATTAATAATGCTAAGGCGCTTGTCTCCTTTCTGGAAACGGCGCTCGATGCGGTAGACCTGTCCGTCACATTCCACCCGCAGATAACCTTCATAGACGCCACTCTGGGTCCATGGCTGGAATTTGGAATAAGTATCATTTTTAGAAGCGCGTCCCCGCCCCCGTTCAATGCCAAAAAGCATGCCCTTGATAAAGGTATGTAAGGTAGATTTACCGGCCTCGTTCTTTCCGTAAACCACATTTAAACCGTCCTGAAAGGAAATGTCACGGTTATGAAATTTTCCAAAGCCGTCAATATGCAGACTGAGTATTTTCATGGGTTTAGCTCCTTTCATCGGTGGTGTGAAGCAGGGCATTGACACCATAATATAGTGCTTTTTTTTCTACAGGGCCCATATCGTCATTCTGAAGCGCCTGGATGAAAAATCCGATCATATCACTGGAATGTTCTGCAAACAAGGCAGAAAAGTCATAATCCGGCTCTGTATCGTCGATGACCTCAGCGATGCGGTAAAATGTTTGCAGGGAAGACAGATCAAATTCAATATCCGGGTCCCGCATGCCTTTGATCCGGAAACGGTAAATATTATTTGTGCCTCGTTTTTGAATCTCTGCTTCGATCCGGTCTGCCAACTCCCCGTTGGTCGTTTCTTTTGAAACATTCACAGCCAAAGGTATATATTGAAGAGAGGCAGCAGGAACAAACTCCAGATGGGTCAGCTTCCGGGTCACAGGATGGATCTCGCCGGTAAAATATCCGTGGATACCGGTTTCTGTCAGGTCTAAAGGTTCCGGTGAACCGCAGTAAGCCATTTTATCCTCAGCGATTACCTTAGGTTTGTGGATATGTCCTAAGGCAATGTAAGAAAATGGGGATAACTCCAGACTGTTAAAGTTTAACGGTAAGTGGGAAGCATCTCCGCCGTGTGCCATCAGGATCTGGATGTGGTTGTTTAAAGGAACCTGGATGTCCTCTAACAGTGGTTTTTTGATCTCTGTGGTGTGATAGCTGAAACCATAAACTTCGGTATTGATATCCTCAAAATATACAGATTTTAAAGTAGGATCCATGAGAAATGTGACGTTGGGACTCCATGCAAAGCTTAAAAGAGCAGAATTATCCCGGATGCGGTCATGGTTTCCTGCAATGAGGATGACTTTTACATTGGGAATGGTGGTAAACAGATAGTTGACTTCTTTTAAGTCGCGCACAAGCGGCTGGCGGTGGAACAGGTCACCGCTGACAAACAGGCAGTCAGCCTGTAACTTTCCTGCCTGTGCAACGATCTTCTTAAAAGTATCTTTGATCGCCTGAGCCCGTTCGCGTCCCCATGGCTTATCTGCATCGGGAGTCATTCCCCAGTGGATATCGCCTGTATGGATAAATTTCATGGATACCTCCTTTTTTGGATTTCAAGATTATAGTTTAAAAAATGGCGCAAAACAAAGAAATCTGTTTTGCGCCGGGTATGTTTGTGTAAGCCAACGAATTGCTACGCAGCTGCGCAGCTCCCGCACTTTTGTTCCCTTGGCTTACAACTCGCAGTTATTAACAGTTCTTGGGAACGGGATAACGTCGCGGATGTTTGACATACCGGTCAGGTACATTACACAGCGCTCAAAACCAAGTCCGAAACCTGCGTGACGGGTGGAACCATATTTACGAAGATCCAGATAGAATCCGTAATCCTCTTTCTTAAGTCCGAGCTCATCCATTCTTGCAACCAGCTTGTCATAGTCATCTTCACGCTGGCTTCCGCCGATGATCTCGCCGATTCCGGGAACCAGACAGTCTACTGCGGCAACGGTCTTGCCGTCCGGGTTCATCTTCATGTAGAATGCCTTGATCTCCTTTGGATAATCTGTAACGAATACAGGTTTCTTGAAGATCTCTTCAGTCAGGTAACGCTCATGCTCAGTCTGCAGGTCGCAGCCCCAGGATACCTTGTAATCAAATTTGTCGTTGTGTTTCATTAACAGCTCAACTGCTTCGGTATAGGTAATACGTCCGAATTCAGAGTTAAGAACGTTGTTTAAGCGGTCTAGCAGACCTTTGTCCACGAAACTGTTAAAGAAGTTCATTTCTTCCGGCGCATGCTCCAAAACATACTTGATTACATATTTTAACATGCCTTCTGCAACACGCATATCATCATCCAGATCAGCGAAAGCCATTTCCGGCTCGATCATCCAGAATTCAGCTGCATGACGGGTGGTATTGGAGTTCTCTGCACGGAAGGTAGGTCCGAAAGTATATACGTTGCGGAATGCCATAGCGTAGGTCTCTACGTTTAACTGGCCGCTTACAGTCAGGTTGGTTGGCTTTCCGAAGAAGTCCTGCTTAAAATCAATGGTTCCGTCTTCATTTTTTGGAATGTTGTTCAGATCCATAGTGGTAACCTGGAACATTTCGCCTGCGCCTTCGCAGTCGCTTCCTGTGATCAGTGGAGTGTGGACATATACGAAGTCATGCTCCTGGAAGTACTGGTGGATGGCATATGCGATCAGGGAACGTACACGGAATACTGCCTGGAAGGTGTTGGTTCTCGGACGTAAATGTGCGATAGTACGCAGATATTCGAAAGAGTGGCGCTTTTTCTGCAGAGGATAATCAGATGCAGATGCACCTTCAACAGTAACCTCAGTAGCCTGGATCTCAAATGGCTGCTTGGCCTGTGGGGTAGCAACTAAAGTACCTTTAACGATGATAGCAGTTCCCACACCTAACCTGGAAACCTGTGCAAAGTTTTCCAGAGTGTCGTGGTAAACGGCCTGAAGTGTCTCAAAATAAGTTCCGTCACTGATTACGATGAAACCGAATGCCTTGGAATCACGAAGGCTGCGGATCCATCCGCCAACGGTAATTTCCTTATCCAGGAATTTTTCCGGATTTTTGTAAAGCTCTCTTACTGTAACTAAATCCATGATGAGTAATGTCTCCTTTTCTCCAATACAAAATTTCTAAAAGCAAAATGCGATATTACAAGACATTATAAGGTATTTCACATAATGTTTCAAGGTTTTCATGTGTTTTGCCGGGGTTATCTATATCCTTTGGATCAGTTTCAAGGTAATCGGTGTAATGAGGCAATCTGCAGCATTGTTGAGAGAATGGAGGGGGTATATGGTGGTTGGAAAAAACGTTCGGTACTATATATTGAAAGTAGTGTAAAATATAAATAAATACGTCGAAAAAAGTCGGAAAACTGCATAAAAAACGTAAAAAATATTAAAATATTTGTATACTATTTACAGTGTTTGTGGTATAATAATTCTTACAAAATTATATAACAGCAAGAGGTGATAACGTGATTAAAAAAGAAATGATTGCCATGCTTTTAGCTGGCGGACAGGGAAGCCGTCTTGGCGTTCTGACACAGAAAGTAGCCAAGCCGGCGGTATCTTTTGGGG
Organism: bacterium; assembly: GCA_963621525.1. Taxonomy (GTDB): domain Bacteria; phylum Bacillota; class Clostridia; order Lachnospirales; family Lachnospiraceae; genus Enterocloster. Next base: position 53,720 of record CAVFER010000002.1, read on the forward strand.
GGAAGTACCGGATCATTGATTTTCCGCTGAGTAACTGTATTAACTCCGGCGTTGACACAGTCGGTGTTTTGACACAGTACCAGCCTTTACGTTTAAATTCACATATCGGAATTGGTATTCCGTGGGATTTGGACAGAAATGTTGGCGGCGTGACGATCTTACCTCCATATGAAAAGAGCAAAGGAAGTGACTGGTATACCGGTACAGCCAATGCTATCTATCAGAACCTGGAGTTTATGGAGGCATATAATCCGGAGTATGTGCTCATCCTTTCCGGTGACCACATTTACAAAATGGACTATGAAGTAATGCTTGATTATCACAAGGCAAATAATGCGGATATCACCATTGCTGCTATGCCGGTACCGATCGAAGAAGCAAGCCGATTCGGTATCCTGATCACAGATGAGCATAATCGTATTACAGAATTTGAGGAAAAACCGGCTGTTCCAAGAAGCAACTTAGCTTCCATGGGTATTTATATCTTCAGCTGGCCGGTTCTTAAGGAAGCCCTGATCAAGATGAAGGACGAACCGGGATGTGACTTTGGTAAACACATTATCCCGTACTGTCACGCAAAGGGTGACCGCAGCTTTGCATACGAGTACAACGGCTACTGGAAAGATGTAGGTACCCTTGGTTCCTACTGGGAAGCAAATATGGAACTGATCGATATCATTCCGGAGTTTAACCTGTATGAAGAATACTGGAAGATTTATACGAAGAGCGATGTGATCCCGCCTCAGTATATCGCTTCTGATGCCCACATCGAGCGGAGTATCGTTGGTGAAGGAACCGAGATTTACGGTGATGTTATCAATTCTGTGATCGGAGCAGGCGTTACCATTGCAAAAGGTGCTGTAGTCCGTGATTCCATTGTTATGCAGGGAAGCGTGATCGGAGCAGGAGCATCCGTTGAAAAGGCCATTATCGCAGAAAATGTAAAAGTTGGTTCCGGTGTTCAGATCGGTGTTGGTGAATATGCACCAAGTACATATGACCAGAAGGTATACCAGTTCGACCTGGCTACCATCGGCGAGAACTCTATTATCCCGGATGGCGTAAAGGTCGGAAAGAATACCGCCATAGCAGGCGAGACCACCGTAGGCGACTATCCTGATGGATTACTGGCAAGCGGAAACTACATTATAAAGGCAGGTGGCGTGAAATGAGAGCGATCGGTATCGTATTAGCAGGTGGTAACAGCAAGAGGATGCGGGAACTGTCCAGTAAAAGAGCAGTGGCTGCTATGCCGGTTGCAGGAAGCTACCGCAGTATTGACTTTGCATTAAGCAATATGACAAACTCCCACATTCAGAATGTGGCAGTATTTACACAGTATAACTCCAGATCCTTAAACCTTCATCTGAGTTCGTCTAAATGGTGGGACTTCGGACGTAAGCAGGGCGGATTGTATGTATTTACTCCATCCATTACTCCGGAAAACGGAGACTGGTACCGTGGTACAGCAGATGCTCTCTACCAGAACCTGACCTTCTTAAAGAACAGCCATGAGCCATACGTAGTTATCACTTCCGGAGATGGTGTTTATAAGCTGGATTACAACAAGGTTCTGGAGTACCATATTGAGAAGAAAGCAGATATTACGGTTGTCTGCAAGGATATGGAAGAAGGAACAGATGTTACCCGCTTTGGATGTGTCAAGTTAAATGATGACGGACGCATCACTGACTTTGAAGAAAAACCTATGGCTTCTGACGCTACCACTATTTCCTGTGGTATCTATGTTATCCGCAGAAGACAGCTGATTGAGCTGCTGGAGAGCTGCGCAGCAGAAGACAGGTATGACCTGGTAAATGATATTCTGGTACGTTATAAGAACTTAAAGAGGATTTATGCTTATAAGTTAGACAGCTACTGGAGCAATATCGCTGCCGTTGATTCTTACTATAAGACCAACATGGACTTTTTAAAGCCGGAAGTAAGAGATTATTTCTTCAAGCAGTATCCGGACGTATATACCAAGGTTGATGATCTTCCGCCGGCAAAATACAATCCGGGTGCTGTTGTTAAGAACAGCCTTGTATCCAGTGGTTGTATTTTAAATGGTACAGTGGAAAATTCCATCCTCTTTAAGAAGGCATACGTTGGAAACAATTGTATCATCAAGAACTCTATCATCTTAAATGACGTTTATATCGGTGATAATACAGTAATCGAGAACTGCATCGTTGAGAGCCGGGATACCATCCGTGCCAACACGACCCATATTGGAACACCTGATAATATTAAGATCGTCATTGAGAAGAACGAACGCTACACGCTATAGAAAAATTACATCATAGTGAGGCACGTTCTTCTGGTTCCTGCAGAAGGCGTGCAGCACGGGGGCTGACGGAAGAAGCGGAAGGAGTATTAAAGCATGCAGGTAACAGATGTGAGAGTAAGACGGGTAGAGAAAGACGGGAAAATGAAAGCGATCGTTTCTATTACCTTAGACAATGAATTTGTGATCCACGATATCAAAGTCATTGAAGGTGAGAAGGGACTGTTCATCGCAATGCCAAGCCGCAAGGCAGCAGACGGCGAATACCGAGACATTGCCCATCCGATCAATTCCGGTACACGGGAAATGATACAGGCTATTATTCTGGACAAATACGAAAGTACATTATTAGAAAATGAAGAAGAGGCACTTGCATAGACAGTGCCCATTAATCTACAGTAAGATACCCTGGACCAGTAAATAGGGCAGAAACCATGACTGGTCCGGGGTATTTTTATAAAATGATGTTGGGGCAAAATACAGGCATGATAAGGAATATGAGATTAGAAAATTAGTTTAAAAAGTTAAGAAAATAAAGCGAACACAGATAAAATGACATCAAAACATAAAAAAAACAGGAAAAACTTGACTTTTTAAACATACCGTGTTATTATGCGTCAAAGACAAAGGGGTCTGCATCGTAGGAGAAAGTGCAGGCTCTTTTTGTATATAGCGAGATTTAAGGAGATGAACGTTAAGATGAAACGGATTGGTTTGATCCCTTTATATGATGATGACAGGGACAGTTACTGGATGCTCCCCGGATATATGAAGGTGCTTGAAACCTGTAAAGCACTTCCGCTTATGCTTCCGTTGACCGAAGATCCTGAGGAACTGGATGAATGTTTTCGGCTTTGTGATGGCATCTTGATGACCGGCGGTCATGATGTAGATCCGGCGTTGTATGGGGAGACTGCAGGAAAAGACTGCGGTATTCCATGCAGCAGCCGTGATAAGATGGAGGCCTATCTTTTTAAAAAGGCTTTACAAGAGGATAAGCCGGTTTTGGGCATCTGTCGGGGCATACAGCTTATGAATGTGCTGCTGGGAGGAACTTTATATCAGGATCTTCCTTCTGAACATCCGTCACAGACAGAGCATCATATGACAGCTCCTTATGATAGACCGGTGCATAAAGTGATTGTAAAAGAGGGAACACTTCTATCAGAACTTATAGGAGCCGGAGAGCATGGTGTGAATAGTTATCATCATCAGGCAGTCAAAGATCTGGCGCCGGGAGCGGAAGCTATGGCATACTCAGAGGATGGTCTGGTAGAGGCAATCGCAGTGCCCGGTAAAACCTTTATCGTGGGAGTGCAGTGGCATCCGGAATTTGCCTTTGAAAAAGATCCGGGATGTAAAGCAGTTGTGCAGGCGTTTGTGGATGCCTGCAGGACACAGGAGAAATAGATCCAAGGCCGTTTGTGGCTATAAGGATAGATCAAATGAAGGTTTAGAAAAGAGAGGAGAATTCTATTATGAAAAAAAGAGCATGGATTATGGTAATGGCAGCAGCAATGGCAGCAGCAATGACTGCATGTGGAAATTCCGGAAGTACAACTGCTGATACGACAGCAGCAGAAACGACAGCAGAAACAACAGCAGCAGAGTCAAAGGCAGAGGAAACTTCGAAAGAGGCAACAGCAGATACTTCTGATAAGACCTGGATCATTGCAACAGACACAGCATTTAAGCCTTTTGAGTATACGGATGAAAGCGGAAATTTTGTAGGTATTGATATGGACATCCTGAAAGCAGTGGCAGAGGATCAGGGATTTAAGTATGAGGTACAGGTACTTGGCTGGGATGCCTCTATTGCAGCATGCCAGGCCGGTCAGGCAGATGGAATGATCGCAGGCGCATCTATTACAGATGAACGTGAGAGTTCCGGCTGGATCTTCTCTGATGGCTATTATGACGCAAATCAGAGTATGGCTGTTGCAGAAAGCTCGGATATTACCGGTTTTGATGACTTAAAGGGCAAAAAAGTGGCAGTTAAGACGGCTTCTATGAGTGCAGACTATGCAGAAAGTCTGAAAGATGAATATGGCTTTGAGATTACTTACTTTGAGGATTCACCAACTATGTATCAGGCAGTTGTAGGCGGCCAGGCAGCTGCATGCTTTGATGATACTCCGATCATGGCAAGCAACATCAAGGATACAGGTATTGCTATGAAACTGGTAGACGGAACAGGAAATGATCCGGCTGCTTATGGTTTTGCAGTTTTTGATGACAGCAAGAAAGAACTGATCGATCTGTTTAATGCCGGACTGAAAGATATCAAGGAAAACGGCACTTATGACAAGATCATTGCAGAGTATTTAGGAGAATAACAGATATTGGTAAAGAAGGGTGAGATATTATGATCAAGATTATCACCACTTACGGAGAGCTTCTTCTGCTGGCAATGGGGCGGACGTTGCTGCTTGCGTTCTTAGGTTTGATATTTGCGTGTATTCTGGGAATGGCCTTCGGTCTTCTCAGTGTAGTAAAAAATAAAATATGCAATGTGATCGCACAGATCTTCGTATTCGTGATACGTGGTGTGCCGATGATCGTGCTGGCTTTCTTTGTATTCTTTGGTATTCCATACCTGCTCAATAGTATTTGGGGCATTGGAAATGGATTTACACTGTCAGCCCTTCAGGCCGGTGTTATCTGTCTCGCCTTAAACTGCGGTGCTTATATGGCTGAGATTATCCGTGCCGGTATTCAGGCTGTGGATATCGGCCAGATGGAGGCCGGAAGATCGCTTGGACTTCCATACTGGAAAACGATGCGAAAGATCATTCTCCCCCAGGCGATCCGCACTATGATCCCGAGTATCATTAATCAGTTTATCATCACAGTGAAGGATACATCGATCTTATCTGTGATCGGTTTCCCTGAACTGGTCCTGGCTGCAAAAAATGTTCAGGCGAACACATTCCGCTCCTTTGAAACATGGACCATTGTGGGAATCATGTATCTGATTGTGATCACGGTGCTGTCTTATATTGCAAAGATTGTAGAGAGGAGGATGAACCGTGGAGTCAAACGATAAAAATATTAAAGTCCAGGTTAAAATGCTTCGGAAAAACTTCGGAGAGCTGGAAGTTCTGCGGGATATATCCACGGAGATCTATGAAGGCGAGGTAGTAGTTATTTTAGGACCGTCCGGATCCGGAAAATCTACATTTTTGCGCTGCTTAAACAAGCTGGAGACAACCACTGCAGGAGAGATCTGGGTAGATGGTGTAAATATTTCTGATCATAAAGTGAATATGAATAAAGTGCGTGAGAATATCGGTATGGTGTTCCAGCATTTTAATCTGTTTAATAACATGGATGTACTTCATAATCTTATGCTGGCTCCGATTGAACTGAAAAAAGCCGATAAGGATGAAGCCAGAGAACGGGCTATGGCGATGTTAAAGAGAGTAGATCTGGCAGAAAAAGCGGACTGTTATCCGTCGCAGCTTTCTGGAGGCCAGAAACAGCGTGTTGCTATTGCCAGAGCACTTTGTATGAAACCTGATATCATGTTATTTGATGAACCGACGTCTGCTCTGGATCCGGAGATGGTTGGTGAGGTACTGGCTGTTATGAAGCAGCTGGCAGCAGAAGGTATGACCATGGTGATTGTAACCCATGAGATCGGATTTGCCAGAGAGGTGGCTGACCGGGTTATTTTCATGGATGGTGGCTATATCGTAGAGGAAGGAACGCCACAGGAAGTTATCTTAAATCCCAAAGAAGCGCGTACCATCAGTTTTTTGAATAAAGTACTTTAACCGATCATCATACAAATTTTTTTTGGTTATTGTGGTTTTTCTCAAAACAAGATAGAATACAAATGAGGTCTGTTTTGCGGACCATGTTCATGAAACATCATAGACCGAGTGTTTAGCAAAAAGGAGTTTTGAGAATGAATTACGATGTAATTATTGTGGGAGCCGGCCCTGGTGGAATTTACTCTGCTTACGAGCTGATGAAGAAATGCAGCGGAAAAAAAGTTGCTGTATTTGATTCCGGATATTCTTTAAAAAAGCGTCATTGCCCCATCGACGGTGAGAAGATCAAAGCCTGTATTAAATGTAAGTCCTGCTCGATTATGAGCGGTTTTGGCGGTGCAGGTGCGTTCTCTGATGGTAAGTATAACATTACCAATGATTTTGGCGGTACATTATATGAATATATTGGAAAAAAAGCTGCTACTGAGCTGATGGAGTACGTAGATGAGATCAATATGGCCCACGGTGGTGAAGGTACCCGGATGTATTCCACAGCCGGAACCGGTTTAAAAAAGGTTTGCCTGCAAAACCGTCTGAAGCTGTTAAATGCTTCTGTCCGTCATTTGGGAACGGATATTAACCTGGTTGTGTTAGGTCAGTTATACGATGAGTTAAAAGAAAAGGTAGATTTTTATTTTGAATCTCCTGTGGACCATATTGAGTGTCTTGAAAGTGGCGGATACAGAGTATGGAGCAGTGATAAATCTTATGACTGCAGTCAATGTATCGTTTCTGTAGGACGAAGCGGCAGCAAGTGGATGGAGCATATCTGTAAAGAACTGGACATCCCTACCAAATCCAACCGTGTGGATATTGGCGTACGCGTGGAGCTTCCTGCTGTGCTGTTTGCCCATCTGACTGATGAGCTGTATGAAAGTAAGATCGTATATCGTACTGAGAAGTTTGAGGATAATGTGCGTACTTTCTGTATGAATCCGAAGGGAATTGTTGTAAATGAAAATACCAACGGCATCGTTACTGTAAACGGCCACAGCTACGAGGATCCGGAAAAGCAGACAGAATGTACCAACTTTGCGCTTCTGGTTTCCAAACATTTCTCTGAACCGTTTAAGGACAGCAACGGCTACGGTGAGAGTATTGCCCGTCTTTCTAATATGTTGGGCGGCGGCGTGATTGTACAGCGTTTTGGTGACCTGATCCGCGGAAGAAGGAGTACCCCGAAGCGAATTGAGGAAAATGTCTTTGTGCCTACTCTTTCTGCAACTCCCGGTGATCTGAGCCTTGTTCTTCCAAAGCGTATCTTAGACGGTATCATCGAGATGATCTATGCCCTGGATAAGATCGCACCGGGAACTGCAAATGATGATACACTGCTTTATGGTGTAGAAGTCAAATTCTACAACATGGAAGTAGACGTAGACGAAAATCTGGAAAGCCGCCACAAAGGCCTTTACATCATCGGCGACGGCAGCGGCGTGACCCATTCCCTTTCCCATGCATCTGCAAGCGGCGTGTATGTAGCACGTAAGATTGCAGAGAGTGTAAAAGGATAAACTGTTATAGTTGAAACGGAATATTTAAATGTGACCTTGATTTTGTGTTTTTTTTGTGCTATACTTCCACCCGTTGTAAAGCCCGAAAAAACAAGGTCGTATAGGGCTTTTAAGGCGGTCACCGCCTATAAATGTGCCGAGTGTTCGTGACCTTCCACTCGTAAAACAAAACTAAAGGAGAATTGAAAAATGAACAAACAGTATTACCAATCAAGAACAGGCTTTATTACTCAAAGTGCGCTGATCGCAGCTCTTTATGTGGTGCTGACGATGATCGTTGCACCTATCGCTTTCGGCCCGATCCAGTTCAGAATCTCAGAATTGTTATGTGTGCTGCCGTATTTTTTAACAAGTGCAGTTCCGGGCGTTACCATTGGCTGTTTCCTTGCTAACCTGCTTTGCGGTGCAGCAACGCTGGATGTGGTGTTCGGAAGTATTGCAACTCTGATCGGAGCAGTTGGTTCTTACTATCTTGGAAAGAAGAACAAATGGCTGGTATGTGTTCCGCCAATCCTTTCCAATACCATCATTGTTCCATGGGTACTGCGCTATGCCTACGGCTCCACCGACCTGATTCCATATGCTATGCTGACTGTAGGGATCGGAGAGATCCTGGCTATCGGTGTGCTGGGAAATATCCTGTTAGTGACACTGGAACGTCATTATAAAGCAGTGCTGTTTGCAAAGTAATATTGGGAAAATTATTGTAAATGTATCATTTGTGAATGAGGAAGATCCCTCTGGAGTGTTTTAAATACGCCAGGGGGATTTTTGCGCCTGGGCTCTGGACATGAAAAATATATTTATAGTTATTTCCATACTCCTTTAGGAAAACGTTCCAAATGCACCGTCCAAATATGCCCCCACTGTCAACCTGGAACTGGCTGAAAAACGCCAGGAGCAGGAGGTAGAACGTCTGGTAGCCTGTGGACTCTTTACAAAAGAACGGGCTTTGGAGACACTGCGGGAAGTGAAATGTAAGAGTGAAATTGGAATGTAAAGAGATGTGAAATATCACGGCTTGTAAAAGACGGCTATATCTGCTAGAATAAGTGAACGACTAATTAAAATGAGCGTTAGATACCCCCTATATGGCGGAATCTAGCGCTTTCAGGCGTGTTTTGGAAAGGAAAATATTTTATGTATATCATAGCAGGACTGGGAAACCCTACAAGGGAGTATGAGAAGACAAGACATAATGTGGGATTTGATACCATTGATGTGCTGGCAGACAAGTTAAACACATCTGTGGATGAGAAAAAATTTAAGGGACTTTATGGAAGGGGAATCATTGCAGGAGAAAAGGTGATTCTTTTAAAGCCTCAGACATTTATGAATTTAAGCGGTGAGAGTGTAAGAGAGGCTGCAGATTTCTATAAGGTAGATCCGGAACATATCATTATCATATATGATGATATCAGTCTGGATGTAGGTCAGCTGCGCATCCGCAAGAAAGGAAGTGCAGGCGGCCATAATGGTATCAAAAACATCATTGCCCACCTGGGAACCCAGGAGTTTCCACGAATTAAGGTAGGCGTAGGCGACAAGCCGCCGAGAATGGATCTGGCAGATTATGTGCTCAGCCGTTTCTCTAAGGAAGACCGTGAAAAAATGGAACAGGCATTTAAAGATGCGGCAGAGGCAGTGGAGGTCATGATCGAAGAGGGACCAGATGCGGCTATGAACCAGTTTAATGGTCACAAATAGGTATTGTGAAACCATCAAACAGACACAATGCAGACAGAAATAGCAATGGAACAGAATCAGATACAGGATATAAGGGGAAAACATGGAAAATCCGTTATTGGAATTACAGGAATATGAAAATTTACGGGAAGCGTTAAAAAAGGCAAAAGGCCCGGTCCAGGCAACGGGAACCCTTGATTCCCAGAAAGTACACCTGATGTACTGGCTGGGAAAAGACGGCGGCTTTCCCTGGAAGCTGGTGGTGACCTATGATGACCAGAGAGCCAGGGAGATCTACGATGATTTTCGCAGCTTTACGGAAAATGTATGGCTCTACCCGGCAAAGGATCTGCTGTTTTACAGTGCGGATATACACGGAAACCTGATGACCCGCCAGCGCATTGCAGTGTGGCGGCACCTGATGGAAGAGGAAGAAGGTGTGGTAGTTACTACACTGGACGGTCTCATGGATCATCTGCTGCCACTGGTGTTTTTAAAGCAGCAGGCTGTGACTGTAGAAAATGGCCAGATCATGGATCTGGATGAATGGAAAGAACGCCTTACAGCCTTAGGCTATGAGCGCACAGCCCAGGTAGACGGCATGGGTCAGTTTTCTATCCGTGGCGGTATCGTGGACATTTTCCCGCTGACAGAGGAAGTGCCGGTTCGTATTGAACTGTGGGATGATGAGGTAGACTCTATTCGCAGTTTTGACCCGGAAAGCCAGAGGTCTGTGGAGCCGCTGGAAAAAATCACCATTTATCCTGCAGCCGAGACCATTTTAACGAAAAAACAGTTGGAAGCCGGGATCGAACGTCTGGAAAAGGAAGAAAAAGAATATGAAGCAGCCTTAAGGGTCAAACATCAGATCGAAGAAGCATCCCGTATCCGGGGTATCATCAAAGAACTCACAGAAGGGATCCGGCAAGGCTGGAAACGGGATGGACTTGATGCCTATATCCGGTATTTCTGCCCGGAAACAGTATCATTTCTGGACTATTTTCCGGCAGGAGATACTCTGATCTGCCTGGATGAACCGGCAAGATTAAAAGACAAGGGCGAGACAGTAGAGCAGGAATTTCGTGAAAGCATGATCCACCGCCTGGAAAAGGGCTATCTGCTGCCGGGACAGACAGAGCTTCTCTATGCAGGCGTTCAGGTCCTTGCAAAGCTTCAAAGCCCTTATACTGTAATGCTTACCGGTCTTGACCAGAAGCTTCCTGGCATGAAGGTAAAGGAAAAGTTCAGTTTTGATGTGCGAAACGTCAACTCCTATCAGAACAGCTTTGACATGCTTATAAGCGATCTGACCCGGTGGAAAAAAGAAGGCTATCGGGTAGTCTTATTGTCTGCTTCCAGAACAAGAGCCAGCCGTTTAGCCAGTGATCTGAGGGAATATGACCTGCGGGCCTACTGTCCTGACGGAACAGGGGAAGAACATAAGGCGGCTCCAGGGGAGATCTTAGTTACCTACGGAAATATCCACCGGGGTTTTGAGTATCCCCTGATCAAATATGTCATCATCACAGAAGGTGACATGTTTGGCACAGAAAAGAAGAAAAAACGGCGGAAAAAGAGTAATTACCAGGGCAAAGCCATTCAAAGCTTTTCGGAATTGGCAGTAGGAGATTATGTAGTTCATGAGGAACATGGCCTTGGAATCTACAAGGGAATTGAAAAAGTAGAGCGGGATAAGGTCATTAAGGACTATATTAAGATCGAGTATGGTGATGGCGGCAATCTGTATCTTCCTGCCACCAGACTGGAAAGCATTCAGAAATATGCAGGAGCAGATGCAAAAAAGCCGAAACTGAACAAGTTAGGCGGTACTGAGTGGAACAAGACTAAGACCCGGGTAAAAGGTGCGGTCCAGGAAATTGCAAGGGATCTGGTAAAACTGTATGCGGCCCGTCAGGCGCAAAATGGCTATCAATACGGGGAAGATACTGTGTGGCAGAAGGAATTTGAGGAACTGTTCCCTTATGAAGAAACAGATGATCAGTTAGATGCCATTGAAGCCGTAAAAAAGGACATGGAAAGCCGAAAGATCATGGACCGGCTGATCTGCGGTGACGTTGGTTACGGCAAAACGGAGATCGCCCTTCGGGCTGCTTTTAAGGCAGTTCAGGACAGCAAGCAGGTGGTATATCTGGTTCCTACCACCATTCTGGCACAGCAGCATTACAATACCTTTGTCCAGAGAATGAAGGATTTTCCGGTGCGCATTGACATGTTAAGCCGTTTCTGTACCCCATCCCAGAAGAAAAAAACGCTGGAAGACCTGCGAAAAGGCATGGTGGACATTGTGATCGGTACCCACAGAGTCCTTTCCAGGGACTTGAAGTTTAAAAATCTGGGTCTTCTGATCATCGATGAGGAGCAGCGTTTTGGTGTAGCCCATAAAGAGAAGATCAAGCAGTTAAAGGAAAATGTAGATGTTATGACTCTGACTGCAACTCCTATTCCAAGAACGCTGCACATGAGTCTTGCAGGGATCCGTGACATGAGTGTGCTGGAAGAGCCGCCTGTAGACCGTACGCCTATCCAGACTTATGTAATGGAATACAACGAGGAAATGGTACGGGAAGCCATCAACAGGGAGCTGGCGCGAAAGGGTCAGGTATATTATGTATACAACCGAGTGACGGATATTGATGAGGTGGCTGCAAGGATACAGAAGCTGGTACCGGATGCAGTGGTTACTTTTGCCCATGGCCAGATGCATGAGCATCAGTTAGAGCGGATCATGACGGATTTTATTAATGGTGAGATCGATGTTTTGGTATCCACTACCATTATTGAGACAGGTCTTGATATTCCCAATGCCAATACCATGATCATTCATGATGCAGACAGATTGGGACTTTCTCAGTTGTATCAGCTGCGTGGCCGTGTAGGCCGTTCCAATCGTACATCCTTTGCATTTTTAATGTATAAGCGGGATAAGCTTTTAAAAGAGGAGGCGGAAAAACGTCTTCAGGCAATTCGAGAATTTACGGAATTAGGCTCCGGTATCAAGATCGCCATGCGTGATCTGGAGATCCGGGGCGCCGGAAATGTTCTTGGAGCAGAGCAGCATGGACATATGGAATCAGTGGGATATGATCTTTACTGTAAAATGTTAAACCAGGCAGTTCTGGCATTAAAGGGCGAGGAAACAGAGGAAGATTCTTATGCTACCAGCGTGGAATGCGACATTGATGCATATATTCCTGCCACATATATTAAAAATGAGTATCAGAAACTGGATATTTATAAGAGAATCTCTGCCATTGAGACAGAAGATGAATATATGGATATGCAGGATGAGCTGATGGACCGTTTTGGGAATATTCCAAAGAGCGTGGAAAATCTTCTGGTCATTGCCAGAGTCCGTGCGCTGGCCCATAAGTGCTATGTGACAGAGGTTTTAGTAAAAGAAAAAGAAGTGAAGCTGACCATGTATCAGAAGGCCAAGATCAATGTAGGCGGTATACCGGATCTGGTAAATTCCTACGGAGGTGCCTTAAAACTGGTGCCGGGGGAAGTGCCTGTGTTTCATTATGTGGAGAGAAAACCAAAAGGCATTACCATTGAAGATACGCTGTTTAAGGCAGAAGAAATAGTAAAGGAACTCAAAAAGCTGCGGATGTGAAAGTCCGCAGCTTTTTGAGTTCACAGGAAATTTTTTATAGCTTTGGCCAGCACTTCGGCAGTCTTGGATTTTCCACACGGACTGGTTCCGGATAAGTTTCACCGTAAAGCTCTAATTCTACGGTTTCAATGATCTGTGGGTCTACAGGCTTATTTACTTCTACACCTGGGATTGGAAAGTCCACAGGAACAGTCTTAACAGCTGCGATCCGGCGAATCTCATCCATACCGGAAATGACTTTGCCAAATACCGGATAGGTTCCTTTATGGTCAGGGCAGTCACGCAGGGGAAAGAAAAATTCACAGCTTGCCAGTCCTGCTTCCCCATATCCGCCCATGCAGACACAGCCCGGATGGGAATCAAGAGGGGCGATCTCCGGGTGGAGTGCAAATTCATTGGGGATCAGGTACTGAAGCTCTTTATGGCCAAATGCCGTATAACTTACATCTACCCAGTTGTCCGGAACAATACGCTCGATGGCGTGATGGTCTAAGTATCCGTGGGAAGCTGCAAAAATAAAGCTGTTTACCGTATTCGGTGCTGCTTCGGGCAGCAGTTCTATTACAATATCCGCTCCATTTGCCATGTGGAGCGTAGCTTTTGGGTTTTTCATGGTGGGACCTCCTGATTCGTTTTTCCGTCTATTCAATAATCTGCAGTTCCTTCGGATAATGGTTTAATACTTCCACACCATCTTCCGTTACCAGTATCAGGTCCTCTACGCGGACACCGGTATCGCCGGTTAAGTAGATCCCTGGTTCGATGGAGAAGATCATCCCTGGTTTTGCTTCCCATGTATTTGCGGAGGAAACATCGCCGAATTCATGCTCGGAAAGACCGATGAAATGCCCAAGACGGTGGTTGAAGTTTGGTCCCCAGCCCTTAGCGGAAATCAGATCTCTGGCTGCAGCGTCAAGCTGGCATAACGGTACACCGGGACGGATCTTTGAGATAGCGGTCTCGTTGGCTGCTTTGGTGGTCTCGTATACTTCTCTGTGTGCATCACTTACGGTCCTGAAATAGAAGGTACGGGTCATGTCAGAGCAGTAGCCGTCTTTGATGCAGCCTACGTCAAAGAGAACGCAGTCGCCTGGCTTTACAACGGTATCATCCGGAGAATGATGGGGGTCAGCGGCATTTGCTCCAAATGCAACTAATGGAGAGAAAGAATAGCCGTCTGCGCCCAGATCTAAGTAGATCTGAAGCATCTGGTCCGCTACTTCTTTTTCAGATACACCTTCGTGGATCAGATTTTTGAATTTAGCCATGGCTTTATCGTTGATAGAAGAGGAAATACGCATCTTTTCCTGCTCTTCAGTATCTTTTACGCCTCTGGTGATATCGACGGCCAGAGAGCCGTTTACGAAGCCTGCAGCAGCCTTCATTTCCATAAGAGGCAGAAGAAAACGTGCCTTTAAGTCTTTATCCACGCCAAGAACGGCATTTTTATCCAGGCGGGCAGCAACAATCTCCGGTACTGGATCTGTGTCAGAATACCATACTTTTTCAACGCCTACATCGCCAGGTACATTGAAAAGGTTGTTTAAGAAATAGTAATGGTGTCCGTCAGCCTTTAAAAGCAGTGCATAAAAACGCTCGATAGGAGCCATGGAAATACCTGTAAGGTAGCAGATCGACATTGGATCGGTAATGAGCATCTGGTCTACGCCCTGTTCTTTTAAGGCAGCCAGAATGCGGTTTGCTCTTGCTTCGTTCATGATAATATTTCTCCTTTATTTAGGTTATAAACATATGACGCCGGGGCTTGTAAACAGCCTTCCGACGTCATAATACTTTACTATGATAGTGTTGTCAAGCAACCCCGTTCTCTCCATGCCTGCACGCTGGAAAGATGAGAAAGATTGCCATTAAAATTGAGTTCTTAACTTTGGATCTAACAGGTCTCTTAAACCATCGCCGATGAAGTTGGCCCCAACTGCCATGGTGAAAATAGCAAGTCCCGGGAAACCGGCAACCCAGAATTTATTGAAGTAATCCACACCGTCAGAGACCATCATGCCCCATTCTGGTGTTGGCGGAGCGGAGCCAAGTCCTAAGAAGCTTAAGGTAGAGAACATCAGGATCTTGTTTCCGATGTCTGTGGTAGCCATGATCAGGACGGAGCTGACGCTGTTTGGGATGATCTCTTTCATCAGGATACGCATCCGGGATGCTCCAAGAGCTTCTGCCGCATTTACATATTCATTTTCCTTTACACTTAAAACAACGCTTCGCATCAGGCGTGCGTAGGTAGGCCAGGAAACAATGACCAGGGCGAACATGGTGTTAAACAGGTTGGACCCCATAACTGCGTTGATGATCATTGCCAGGATCAGGGATGGGAAGGACAGGATCATTTCGGAAAAACGCATCATCACATTGTCCAGCCAGCCGCCTGCATATCCGGCTAATGCACCGTAAAAGGTTCCGATAAAACCTGCAATGATAACGGAGAGACATCCTGCAAGAAGGGAGTAACGTCCACCGTAGATCACACGGCTGAAAATGTCACGTCCGAAGTTGTCTGTGCCAAACCAGTGGATGGCAGAAGGCGCTTTTAAACGCATGGACAGATCTTGTGCAATAGGATCATAAGGAGCAATAACAGGTGCTAAAACAGCTGCTAAGATCCATCCAAGACAGATTAAAATACCCAGTGTAAACAGGTAATTGGATTTTAATAATTTTTTCAGGGAATGGATCATTGTTAACTGCACCTCACTCTTGGATCGATGATACCGTAAAGGATATCGACCACTGTATTGATGATCATATAATTTAATGCGATCAGCAGTGCAACGCCGATGATCGCCGGATAGTCAGCTGCCATAACAGATTCATAGGCAAACTGGCCTACACCTGGCCATTTGAAAATGGTTTCTACTAATACCATACCGCCAAGGAGGTTTCCAAGTCCCAGACCGATAACAGTCATAACCGGGATCAGGGCATTTCCAAGAGCATGTTTTAAGATCAGGCTGATACTGTTTAAACCTTTTGCCTTTGCTGTACGGACATAGTCCGTAGACAGCGCATCTAACAGGTTAGAACGGGTGGTTCTGGTGATCAGTCCCATGGTAAAGGCAGCCAAAACGATACTTGGAAGGATCAGGTGGCGGAGGGCATCCATGGCTTTTGCCGGATTTCCTTCGAGCAGGCTGTCGATCACATACATTCCGGTAACAGAGGCCGGAGCAGAAAAAGAATTGCTTAAACGACCCGGTCCCGGGAATATTTTTAACTTATAGTAGAAGAAGTACAGCATCAGCAGCGCAAACCAGAAGGCCGGAATGCTGACACCGGTTACGGAAATGGCCCGGACGATCTGATCTAAGATACTGTTGCGGCGGATGGCGGAAATGATACCAAACAGGATGCCGAAAACAGAAGCGATCACGATGGAAAACAGGGCCAGTTCCAGAGTGGCGGGATAACATCTTGCCAGATCGTCAAGTACCGGACGGCTGGTACGGATAGAGGTCCCAAGGTCAAAGTGCAGAAGATCACGGATGTAATAGATATACTGCACGATGAGCGGGCGGTCCAGACCGTGTTTTGCACGGTAGGCCGCTACGATCTCCGGATCATTTAAGGCTCTCTGGCTTAAGTTTGCAACAACCGGGTCACCGGGTATCATCTTTGTAAGGATGAATACCAGGGTGGCAACACCGAACAGCATAACTGCCAGATAAACCACACGTTTTCCAATAAATTTCAACTCTCCCATTTGGATCTGGTACCTTTCTATAGTGCGAATTTAAAAACCTGAGAAAAACAAATGTCTGCTGTCGCAGCCGCTTGTTTTTCTCTGCGCTGTTTTATTTTACATTGATCTCAGTCAGATCGATGGTGTAGGAATCAAAGATATCTACTCCATCTAATCTGCTGCTGTGAGCGATATGAGCAGGAGCCTGTGCAATCACGATGAATGGACCGTCCTCATACATTGCATCCTGAATGTTTTCCAGAACCTGGGTGCGGGAATCATTGTCAGTTGCTTCCATTGCTCCCTGGTACATTGCAGCCAGTTCCGGGTTCATTTCAGCCGTCCATCCGGCTCTCTTGCCTACCGTACCGCCTGGAAGGAATTCTAACTGTACGTTAGGATCACAGTAATCTACGCCCCAGTACATAACGGTGAAGCCCAGTGTGCCATTGCGGTATGCGTCGCCGTAGCCTGCTGCCCAAGCCTGGGTGGTGATATTTACATTAATGCCGATCTGGGATAAGTCATCCTTTACCTTCTGAGCCAGGTCAGTTAAAAGGATACCTTCCATATCCAGGTCAGAAACAGTCATATCTACGTCAAAACCGTCCGGATAGCCAGCGTCAGCTAACAACTGCTTCGCTTCCTCGATATTGGTGTAATCATCCGGCCGTGTTCCCTTGCTTCCCATAAATCCATCCTGAATAATGGAATATGGAGTTAAGGTGCCTTCACCGCAGATCATGCGGATTCCAGAGTAATCAAGTGCCTTGCGGATGGCTTTTTGTACATCTGGGTTAGAAACAGGTCCGCCGTATTCTTCGTTCATGTTCATCATAACGAAACCGATCATCTTGGTGGTTCCATCTATGATCTCTACATTTTCAGCAGATCCCAGTTCCTCTAACGTATCATCAGTCAGGTTTAATGCAACATCAATATCTCCGGCAGACAGAGTCATCATCTGGGTGTTTGCATCTGGCTGGATTTTTAAAATATACTTGTCTACATTAGTAGGATCGCCCCAGTAATTCGGGTTCTTTTCCAGAACAACTTCCTCATCTGGAGTATAGCTTGTCAAGGTATACATACCGCTTCCGGCACTTGCACTGTCAAGGAAGCTCTGTGCAGTATCAGCAGAAGAAGCGTCGTCTGCGTCAGTACCGCCATTTTCTTTTACAACAGCACTGTCAAGAACAGCTAAAGAACTATAGGTCAGCTTAGAAAGAATGGCACTGTCAGGCTGATTTAAGTGGAAGATCACAGTAGTATCATCCGGAGTTTCCATGCTTTCAATAGTATCACAGATGAAAGACGGATTTCCCTTTAAGTTTTTGGTGCGGTTGATGCTGAATGCAACGTCAGCGGAAGTGATCTTATTGCCGCTTGCAAAGGTCAGACCGTCTTTTAACTTAACAGTCAATGTTAAGCCGTCCTCAGAGAATTCGTAGGTATCTGCCAGGCAAGGCTGTGGAGTGCCGTCATTTTCGTAGAACTTAAACAGGTTCTCGTAGCAGGCATTTATGATCAGCTGTGGGTACTTTTCGTAAACATAACCTGGATCCAGAGTGGAGAAACCGGATCCCATGGCAATGATTACTGTGTTGTCGCCGGTGGAACTGCTTTCTGCCTGGGTACTGTCAGAAGAACCAGCTGCAGAAGTGTCAGTGGATGCCTGTCCGCCTCCGCATGCGGTGCAGCCTGCTGCAACTGCCATGGAGAGGGCGAGGGCTAAGAGTTTTTTGTTTTTCATAATTAAATCCTCCTCTTGTTTTTATGTACTCGCGGAATCTCGAGAGTACATATGGATATTCAGCATTAAAAGCTGTTTTTTACTGGTATAAATGACATGCCACAAAATGACCTTTTTCAATCTCTTTTAATTGTGGAATCTCTTTAGAGCAGATATCGCAGGCCTTTGGACAGCGGGTGTGGAACGGGCAGCCGGAAGGCGGGTCAGAAGGACTTGGAACTTCACCAGTTAAATGGATACGTTCTGCCCGGTCATCTGCGTCAACCTGAGGGATCGCAGATAAAAGAGCTTCTGTATAAGGATGATAACGTTTCTCATACAGCTGGTCATAAGCGGCAATCTCCACCATTTTTCCCAGATACATAACGCCTACGCGGTCGCTGACCTGGTAAACAACGTTTAGGTTGTGGGAGATGAAGAAATAAGTCAGTCCCAGGCGTTCCTTTAATTCCTGGAGCAGATTTAAAACCTGTGCCTGGACGGATACGTCAAGGGCGGAAACGGCTTCATCGCAGATAATAAGCTTTGGCTCTAAAGCCAGTGCTCTTGCGATACCGATACGCTGTTTCTGTCCGCCGGAAAGCTCATGAGGATAGCGGCTTAAATGATAGGTGTCAAGGCCTACTAGATGAAGCAGCTCTTCGATCCTTGCGTCTACGTCCATGGAACCGGTCATATGGTGGATCTGGAACGGTTCCATAAGGATCTGGCGCACGGTACGTCTCGGATTTAAGCATGCGGACGGGTCCTGGAAAATGATCTGGGCTTTTTTACGCATCTGTTTTAATGCTTTGCCCTTTAATCCGGAAATATCTTCCCCGTCTAAATAAACATGGCCGTCAGTAGTAGGGATCAGGCGGATTAAGGCACGTCCCAAGGTACTTTTTCCGCAGCCGGACTCACCAACTACACCGAAAGTCTCACCTGCGAAAATATCAAATGAAATATCGTCTACGGCACGCACTGTGCCGGATTTTTTGTCTTTTCCTTTAAAATATACTTTTACATGGTCTGCGTGGACCAGTACGTCTTTGTTCTTGCTTTCATCAGCCATTGGTTACTGCCTCCTGACTTCCATTATCTGCCTGTGCATAGAGCCAGCAGCGTACCTGACGGTCTTCTCCGACTGAAAATACCGGTGGTTCTTCCTTACGGCAGCGGTCGCAGGCTTTTGGACATCTTGGCCAGAAGCGGCAGCCCTTGATGCGCTCTACCGGGTTTGGAACCATACCTTCAATGGTGGACAATGGTTTGCGCTCCTTGGTGATCCTTGGGATAGCGCTTAAAAGTCCCTGTGTATAAGGATGGAGCGGTTCACGGAAAATGTCAGCTACAGGCGCTTTTTCTACAATGTGGCCGTTATACATAACAATAACCGTGTCACACAGCTCACTTACAACTCCCAGATCATGGGTGATAAATACGACTGAGGTGTTCATTTCCTGATTCAGATCACGGATCAGGTCCAGGATCTGTGCCTGAATGGTCACATCCAGAGCAGTGGTAGGCTCATCTGCAATGAGGATCTGTGGCTGACAGGCTAAAGCCATGGCGATCATCACACGCTGGCGCATACCGCCGGACATCTGGTGGGGATATTCATAAGCACGGGCCTGTGGATTGGCAATACCAACGGCCTGCATCATTTTGATGGCTTCTTCCATGGCTTCTTTTTTCTTCATCCCCCGGTGAAGCCGTAAGGACTCTGCAATCTGCTTTCCGCAGCGGATGATGGGATTTAAAGAAGTCATAGGTTCCTGGAAGATCATGGAGATCTCGTTTCCGCGGATCTTCTGCATTTCCCGTTCAGAAAGCTGTACCAGATCCTTTCCATTATATAAGATCTGTCCGCCGGTAACTTTGCCGGGAGGATTCGGGATCAGCTGCATCATAGCCAGGGAAGACACACTTTTTCCGCTTCCGCTTTCTCCTACGATGCCTAACTTCTCACCGCGGTGAAGCGTATAGCTTAAGTGGTCTACTGCGTGTACCGTTCCGGCCATGGTCTTGAATTCCACACACAGATCATTTATTTCAAGTAATGTTTCTGACTGGTTCATGGTTTTCTCTCATTTCTACAGGATTCTATGGGTAAACAAACCTATTATCCGACGAAAGGATCGGATAAGGACAATACGTTTGTCAGTTTAAAGCGGCAAAGTATCAACAGGAAAAAAAAACAACATTACATAGTTTGGATACAGTTGATAAAGCTTAGGATACCATATTCTTTAAGGAAATTCAACTGGTGGGACAAGGTTCTTTTTATAAAATGTTACAGTTCAGCCATGACATTTTCTTGTTTCCACCACATGCTGATTTGGATAAGAGAATGGTTGAACTGTAACATAAAATCGCAGCGCTAGAGAAATAAAAAAGGAGTATTGCCAGGCGATTACAGTCACATCATTATGCAGCTGTAAAATAGAAGCCGGAACAGCTGGTGTAATAGGGCCATAGAGAGAGTTCTTTAAGGCTTCTGCCTTTTTCGCACCACCTGCAATAAGCAGGATCTTCTTTGCCTTTTTCTTCATCCATAAATAAAAACCTCCTGAAAATGCTGATAAATACGCAATAGTTTCCTTTTGGTATTTGGTTATAGGAAAAAATGCTACATTAATTGATGCTTCCATTTTGTATCAGCCACTGTGTGAAATAACTCCGGATCACACTAAAAGGTGCCGGGCCGATATCCAGGATAAAGCGGTTGAATTCTAACAGAGAAAAGTTATTGCCTAACCTCTGTCTGGCTTCCTCTCTCATATTTGAAAGCTCCAGATAACCAGTGTAGTAAGCCAGATAGTTGGCAGGATTTTCCACAATTTCATAGTAAACGGAAGAAATAACAGACAGGTCGTCTACCTGAAAATACATGTTCAGGTAGTCCTTCACCTGATCCATATTCCAGCCTTCATAGTGGATATTGATATCAAGGAGTGCATAAAGGGCAAGTGTAAAGGAGAAATTATGCTGTAAAAGCCGGCTTGTATTTTCCTCAAGGCTGTTGCTTAGACCATAGGCATAATATTCCGCATAAGTTCCCCAGCCTTCTGTATAGCCCTGAAAATCAAGGATATACCGCAGATCACAGGTATTATGCCGGTAAAAATAATTGATCTGGTACATGTGTCCCGGATAACCTTCATGGGCCATGGTGGTGTAGAGGGAGTCGGCATCTGTGCTCTGGTTATTGATATAAATGGAATTATCCTCAGGCCGGTCAATGGGCACTGTAAGATAAAAAGCGGGGCTTAAAAAGCCTTCTAATGTTTTGGGCACATTTTTAATGGTATAAATGCAGTCATCTACGGGAGGAAAATCCGCCTGACACTGTGTCTTAAGGTCCTCTAAAATCTCCTTTGGATCTGTAAGGGAAAAGGAAGAGGTCTTTAGCTTGTCACCTAAAGAAGGATCATCGCTTAACAGCTGGTTTACTGTGGCCAGTTCCGCTGACATCTGCTTGGTAATGGCCTGCTTTAAGGCAGAAACATCGCTGTAGGAGGTTCCTGTACTGGAATTTACCAGATATTCATAATATTTCCGGCCTTCCGGGAAGTAATAAAGTCCCTTGTCATTGGCCCCTTTTCCCTTTAAGCCTTCCAGACCGATTATAAGCCTTTCATAGGCGGGAACGAAATGCTCATCAATGGCCCTTTTATTTTTTGCCTTATAATCTGCCTTTTCCTGGTCGGAAAGGCCGCCCATTTCATCTAAACGGGAAGCAAAGGTCTCAGCCATAAAGCTGTGGTCCGCGTCAATGAGATAAGCATTGCAGGAGAGGATGATATTGTCAATGACCGTATCGCACATGCCAAGGCCTGCGTCAGTCCGTGCTGTTTCAAAGGTAATAAGGGAGTCATAATAAGTATCAATGGACGACAAAAGAGACAGGTAATCGTCAACGTCCTGTTTTCTGTAAAAGGTATATTCGGATAAAAGAATGGGAAGCTGGGATTGGATGCCGCGAGTGGTGGAAAGAGGCTGATCATACAGTTCTAACCCATCAGAGGACAGAAGAGTATTGATGTAGGAGGACAGAATGGTATAAGTAAGCAGTTGGTCTTTGGACAAAAGACGGGTGTCCATGGACGTAAGGTCTGCCTGGATCTGTTTCGCCTCTTCTATATCCTTTTGTGTATCTTCCGGCAGGGCAGTTCCAAGGGTGCGGTCATAATCGGTAATTCCGTAGTTTTCCGGGTATGCCAGCATATAGTGAAGGGTAAGAAGGGACTGAGCAGCCTCCTGCTTAAAAAGGCTTTCCGTATATTGATCAAATGCTTCTTGAGCCGCTGCAAGTGCTGTATCGTCGGGTTGAGCGGAAAGATCGTCAGAGGAATTTTCGCCGGTTGCAGATACAGTGGTTTCTTGAACGGTGTTTTTGCCTGTCTGCGGTGTGGAATTAGGAAAAAGAGAGCAGCCGGTAATGAGGCACAGGGATAATACCAGTGCAAGAATGGCATGCAGATATTTTGGTGTTCGCTGTTTCATAAAGTTCTCCTTTTTGGGATGCAGTAACCGTCCAAAATTCAAAAATCCTCTTGCAAGCAAGATTGCATCGGATTTTAGACTTTTTGACACTGGTGTCATTATATATTATATGTAGGAAAATTACAACGTTACCGTACATAGGCAGGCACTTTTGGAACCGAAAATCTCTACCCATGAACAGTAACATTACAATTTATGGGAGACAGGGCGTCTTGACGAAAGCCCCGTAAACGCTTATACTTACATCATTAGAATGCCCCAAAAGGGGGATGGAAAGAGGGATTTAAAATATGTGTCAGGATTGTAAGAAAAAACCGTATTATATTACAACTGCCATCGCATATGCTTCCGGTAAGCCGCATATCGGCAACACCTACGAGATCGTGCTGGCAGACAGTATTGCAAGATATAAGAGAGCTCAGGGATACGATGTATTCTTCCAGACCGGAACCGATGAGCATGGACAGAAGATCGAAGAGAAGGCAGAGGCTGCAGGTGTTACTCCACAGGAATTTGTAGACAAGGCTGCCGGTGAGATCAAGCGTATCTGGGATCTGATGAACACTTCCTACGATAAGTTTATCCGTACCACAGATGCTGACCATGAAGCACAGGTACAGAAGATCTTTAAGAAACTGTATGACCAGGGCGATATTTACAAAGGCGCTTATGAAGGACTTTACTGTACTCCATGTGAGTCTTTCTGGACTCCCTCCCAATTAGTAGACGGCAAGTGCCCCGACTGTGGCAGAGAAGTTAAGCCGGCAAAGGAAGAGGCGTATTTCTTCCGTATGAGCAAATATGCACCTCAGCTGATCGAGTACATTAATTCTCACCCAGAGTTTATCCAGCCTGTTTCCAGAAAGAATGAGATGATGAACAACTTCCTTCTTCCGGGACTTCAGGATCTGTGTGTGTCCAGAACTACTTTTGACTGGGGTATTCCGGTAACCTTTGATCCAAAGCATGTTACCTATGTATGGCTGGATGCACTGACCAACTATATTACCGGTATCGGTTATGACTGCGATGGAAATAGCACTGATCAGTTCAAGAAATACTGGCCTGCAGACCTGCATCTGATCGGTAAGGATATTATCCGCTTCCATACCATTTACTGGCCAATCTTCCTGATGGCTTTAGGCGTACCCCTTCCAAAGCAGGTATTTGGTCATCCGTGGCTGCTTCAGGGCGATGGCAAGATGAGCAAATCCAAGGGAAATGTTCTCTATGCAGATACTCTGGTAGATTTCTTTGGGGTAGATGCAGTGCGTTACTTCGTGCTTCATGAAATGCCATTTGAAAATGACGGTGTTATCTCCTGGGAACTGATGGTAGAGCGTATGAACTCTGACCTGGCAAATATCCTTGGAAACCTTGTAAATCGTACCATTTCCATGAGCAATAAGTACTTTGACGGTGTTGTAGAAAACAAGGGTGTTGCAGAAGCTGTTGATGAAGACTTAAAGGCTGTTGTATTAGAGGAAGTGAAGAAGGCAGATGCAAAGATGGCTCAGCTGCGAGTGGCAGATGCCATTACAGAGATCTTTGGTATCTTCAGAAGATGCAACAAGTACATTGATGAGACCACTCCATGGACTCTTGCAAAGGATGAAGCTAAGAAAGACCGTCTTGCAACGGTTCTTTACAATCTGACAGAGGCGATCACGATCGGTGCTTCCCTGTTAGAGGCATTTATGCCTGAGACTTCTGAGAAGATTTTAACTCAGTTAAATACAAAGAAGAGAGAGCTGGGTGAAATGGATACCTTCGGTCTTTATCCTTCAGGAAATAAGGTAACAGACAAGCCTGAGATCCTTTTTGCACGTATGGATATCAAGGAAGTTATGGCAAAAGTAGAGGAAATGCACGCAGCAGCTGCAGAAGAAAGTGCAAAACCGGCAGAAGAAGCAGCTGAAGATGATAGCATTGACTTAGAGCCAAAGGCAGAGATCACCTACGATGATTTCGCAAAACTGCAGTTCCAGATTGGTGAGATTGTTAAATGTGAGGCAGTTCCTAAGTCCAAAAAACTTCTCTGCTCTCAGGTAAAGATCGGAACCAAGACCCGCCAGATCGTAAGCGGCATCAAAGCTCATTATTCACCAGAGGAAATGGTAGGAAAGAAAGTTATGGTAGTGACCAACTTAAAGCCTGCTAAATTAGCCGGAGTCGTATCCGAAGGAATGCTCCTGTGCGCAGAAGATGCAGATGGAAATCTGTCCTTAATGGTACCGGAAAAGAAGATGCCGGCTGGAGCTGAGATCTGCTGATAGATCAGTAAATTCATATACAGATCACCTCATAAAATACAGGGATCCAAACTGTACCAGGACTGGCACAGCTGGGTCCCTGTTTGTTAGTGTGCTATTTCATTAACAGTGGATACAGTTCACTGCCAGCCGTCTCTTGGACCTGCTTCTGTAATTTCAATTATCGTGATTTTTGCGGTATATGTGGGCGCAGGATAATTGAGAAAAACAATCGAAATGCAAACTTTTGTTTACATCCGTTTACACAAGCGCTGAATTGACAGGTGCTTTATTTCAGGTATAATATTTTGCGAAACGATATACAAACAGTAAGAATATACGATAGAAATTTGATATAAAGCGAAAGAGTTCAAGAAAACACAAGCAAGCACAGGAGGAACGACCAATGCAGATCAGTTTGGAAGAGGCACTGGATATTCTTGTCAATCATATAACACCGGGAAAAGCAGAAAGAAAATATTTGGAAGAATGTCTGGGACTGGTACTTTCAGAAGATGTATATGCGCTCCTTGATATGCCGCCGTTCAGCCGTTCAGCTCTGGATGGCTATGCATTCCGGGCTAAAGACAGTGCCGGCGCTTCCAAAGAGCAGCCGGTATGTTTGAAGGTAGCGGGAAAAGTATACGCCGGGGATTTCACGGAGGCAGAAGTAAAGCCGGGAGAGGCGATCCGTATTATGACAGGTGCCATGATACCTGCGGGTGCTGACTGTGTTCTCCGCCAGGAAGATACAGATGAAGGGGAAGAAACGGTTCAGATCTATACAGAAGTAGAACCTGGTTTTTGCATCTGTTTTAAAGGAGAAGAATATAAAAAAGGCCATATCCTGCTCCATAAAGGTACAAAGGTCGATGCAGCGGCTCTGGCCGTTGCCAGCGGAAACGGCATTATGAAGCTGCCGGTTTATGGGCGGGTAGAAGCGGCAGTTGTTTCTTCCGGCAGTGAGGTAGTAGAGCCGGGCACAGCATTGACTCCCGGAAAAATATACAATACCAATACGGTATATATGAAAGCTCGTTTACATCAGCTAGGTGCCCGGGTAATGATGAGCCGGACTGTGGGAGATGAGCTGGATGTTATGACTGAGGCTTTAAAAGAAGCAGCCGGTCAGGCGGAACTGGTGATCACTACCGGTGGTGTTTCTGTAGGACAGAAGGATCTGACAGAAGAAGCACTGCTTTCTATTGGAGCTAAGATCCTGTTTCATGGTATTGCCATTAAACCGGGGATGCCCACCCTTGCTGCTAAAAAAGACGGTGTTCTGTTTATAGGACTTTCCGGCAATCCATTTTCTGCGGCAATCCCATTTGAGATGTTTGTACGTGAGATTCTGTCATTAAAAATGGGCGATCCGGATCTGAAACTGCGCCGGGAAACTCTTACCGCTGTAACCGGTTTCTCAAAAAACAGCCAAAAACGTCGCTTCCTCAGGGGAAAAGCAGAAGGAAAAGAAGTCTGGCTTCCGGACCAGCAGGCAAATGGGCAGATGCGCAGCATGGTAGGCTGCAACTGCTTGATTGAGATACCGGCAGGAAGCGGACCGGTGAATGCGGGAGACAAGGTGGAAGTGCTGTGGCTGTAGGAATGCAGGCAGCGACTGGTGGAAAATCGGCTGCAAAGGCAAGTACAGGAAAGACTCCGAGAATACATTCTTAAGTTGGAGGAAAACATATGGAAAATAACACATTTGCTTTAAAGGGAAATATCGTATATGCAAAAGACAGCAATGAATTATGCATCAATGAGCAAAAATATCTTGTCTGTGAAAATGGAAAGGTCCAGGGGATTTATACGCAGCTTCCGGAAGATATGAAAAATATTCCGGTAGAAGATATGGGCGATAAGCTGATTATCCCGGGACTTACCGATCTTCATGTTCATGCTCCGCAATATTCCTTCCGAGGCCTGGGAATGGATATGGAGCTTCTTGAATGGCTGGAGACCAATACATTTCCGGAAGAAGCGAAATACAAGGATCTGGAATATGCGAAAAAAGCATATGGCATTTTTACAGAACAGATGCGAAAAAGTGCTGCCACAAGGGCATGCATTTTCGCCACAGTCCATAAAGAAGCTACTGTTTTACTTATGGACCTGATGGAAGAAAGCGGTCTTTCTACTATGATCGGAAAGGTAAATATGGACCGCAACAGCCCGGATTATCTGCGGGAGCCGTCGGCGGAAGCATCAGAAACGGCTACCAGAGAGTGGCTGAAAATGGTGGCTGACAAAAATTATGACCACACAAGGCCAATCCTTACGCCAAGGTTTACACCAAGCTGTACCGATGAACTGATGGAACGGTTAAAAGGCATCCGGAAAGAGTATGACCTGTCTGTGCAGTCCCATCTGTCTGAAAATCCGGGAGAGATCGACTGGGTGAAGGAATTATGCCCCTGGTCTGAATTTTACGGGGATGCCTATGATCATTTTGGGCTGTTTGGCGGAGAATGTCCTACGATCATGGCTCACTGTGTTTATTCAGGGGAAGAAGAGATCTCCCGCATGAAAGAAAATGGAGTATTTATCGCCCACTGTCCTGCCTCCAATACCAATCTTTCTTCCGGCGTAGCACCGGTGCGCCGCTATCTGGAAGAAGGTCTGAATATTGGACTGGGAAGTGATGTAGCAGGCGGAACAACGGAAAACCTGTTTGCAGCCATGGCCCATGCGATCCAGGCATCCAAACTTCGCTGGAGACTGCTAGATGCGTCCTTAAAACCGCTGACAATTGAAGAAGTATTTTATATGGCAACCAAAGGAGGCGGAGCTTTCTTTGGTAAAGTGGGAAGCTTTGAGCCTGGCTATGAATTTGACGCAGTAGTTTGCGATGACAGCCGATTAGAACATCCCCAGCCGCTGACTGTGAAGCAGAGGCTGGAGCGGATCATTTATCTGGGGGATGAGAGAGAAGTGGCAGGAAAATATGTAGAAGGAAGAAAGCTGTTTTGATTACGAGAAAGCAGGCTGGGTTCGGTCATTTACATCGTATAAAAAGCAGCCTGTTCTGGCTGCTTTTCTTGTAAACCACCCGGCTTCATGTTATGATGCTTATGTATTTAATCCGCAGGAGGCATAAGCAATATGATATTTGATACACATGCCCATTATGACGATGAAGCCTTTGACGAGGACAGAGAGCAGCTTTTGGCAACTTTTAAGGAAAATGGCATCGGTGCTGTTACAAATGTGGCCGCCAGTCTTTCCAGCTGCAAAACAACACTGGAGCTTGCCAGAAACCATGATTTTATGTATGCTGCTTTAGGCGTACATCCAAGCGAAAGCGCAGAACTATCGGATGAAGGCTTAAAAGAGATTGAAACCTGGTGCACCGAAAGACAGGACGGCAAGGTCCGCGCTATTGGTGAGATCGGCCTTGATTATTACTGGGAAGAGCCGGACAAAGAGATCCAGAAAAAATGGTTTGTGGCCCAGTTAGATCTGGCCCGCAGGTTAAAGCTTCCGGTGATCATCCATAGCCGTGATGCTGCAAAAGATACTTTAGACATTATGAAGGCAGAACACGCAGGGGATATTGGCGGTGTGATCCACTGTTTTTCCTATACAAAGGAAATGGCAAGAGAATACCTGGATATGGGATTTTTCCTTGGTATTGGCGGTGTGCTCACCTTTAAAAACTCCAGAAAACTGGTAGAAACCGTAGAATATGCCCCCTTAGACCGCCTGGTACTGGAAACTGACTGCCCATATCTGGCACCTGTTCCTAACCGGGGAAAGCGAAATTCTTCTCTGAATCTGACCTACGTGGCAGACCAGCTGGCTGCGCTCAAAGGTATAGACCGGGAAACAGTAGAGAAAATGACCTGGGATAATGCCGGAAGGCTTTATCGTTTACAGGTGTAGATTCACCTACCGTTGGCGGGTGAAAATGATGCAATAACAGAAAGAAGACAAAAGCAGGTAAAATTATAGATGAATCAGAAATTATCAGATCCGAAAAAAACAATTGAAGTCATTCAGAAGTATCAGTTTGCATTCCAGAAGCGCTTCGGCCAGAACTTCCTCATTGATGCCCATGTTCTGGAAAAAATTATAAGTGCAGCAGGTATTACAAAGGATGACTGCGTTCTGGAGATCGGTCCGGGAATCGGTACCATGACCCAGTATCTGGCAGAAAGTGCCGGACAAGTGATCGCAGTGGAGATCGACACCAATCTGCTGCCTATTCTTGCAGATACATTAAAGGACTATTCCAATGTAAAAGTCATCAATCAGGACATCCTGAAGGTAGATATCAATGAACTGGTAAAGGAATACAATAACGGCAGACCCATCAAAGTAGTTGCCAATCTGCCATATTACATTACCACCCCGATCATCATGGGGCTGTTTGAAAGCAATGTGCCAATCGACAATATCACTGTTATGGTCCAGAAAGAAGTGGCAGACCGTATGCAGGTAGGACCGGGATCAAAAGACTATGGCGCCCTGTCTCTGGCAGTGCAGTACTACGCAAGCCCGTATATTGTGGCAAATGTGCCGCCAAACTGCTTTATCCCAAGACCAAATGTTGGCTCTGCGGTGATCCGTCTGACTCGCTATCAGGAACCGCCGGTGCAGGTAAAAGATCCAAAGCTGATGTTCAAGCTGATCCGGGCCTCCTTTAACCAGAGAAGAAAAACACTGCAGAATGGCTTAAATAACTCACCGGAGATCTCATTTTCAAAAGAAGAGATTACAAAGGCCATTGAGAGCCTGGGAGTATCGCCTTCGGTCCGGGGTGAAGCATTAACCTTGGAGCAGTTTGCACAGTTAGCTAACTACTTACTGTAAAAGCTGACTTTTATTAAAAAGAAAGGCAAATGCCTATGTCAGATAAAAAAAGATGGATCCGGCTGGTTGTGGCGGCAGGTTTAGGTGCGATCGCCGGTGCATGGACTTATCAGATAAAAAAAGATAAAAAAGCGAAAAATGATGCCAGACTGGCTACTGTGGAAGCTGCTGTAGTGCGCAGCAGAGATTATGGAAAACAGAAAGCTTATATTGTGGGAAATGGTTTAAGCGCTCTGGCAGCAGCAGTCTGGCTTATAAAAGACTGCCATTTCCCGGGAAGCAGCATTATGGTGCTTGGGGAAAATGATAAGTCAAAGGAAAGCGATACTTCTCTTGTAGTAAGCTGGGAAAACTGTGAGGATTTTCTGGAACTGTGTGGAAAACTTCCAGGTTTCGGGGAGAAAGTATTTACTTTCCCAAAAACAGACGGCAGAGAATGTCTGAACTGTGCAGATCTTCCGGTACTCTGGCGGCTGTTATGCACAGAAGAGGAACGACTGGATGTTTTAAGCATTGAAGACTGGTTCAGTGAAACCCCTCACATATTTGAGACAGATCTGTGGAAGCTGTGCCAGGGGGTGTTTGGTCTGAAAAAGGACAGCAGTCTGGCGGAATTTCGCAGATGTCTGTGTGAGCTGAAGGGCCCATTTTTGTTCCTTTCACCAGAGGAAACAGAGGATATGATCCATTCTCTGAAGTGGTATCTGCGTCGTAAAGGCGTTTTGCTGCTGGAAAATAGCCAGGTAACAGATCTGGAGATTGAAAATGGAAAGGGAAGCAGAAATGGTCTGGCTGTGAAAAAACTGTATGTAAAGCGCAGATTGCAGGAAGAAGAAACAGACAGGGAATCTTTTGTATTTGAAAAGATAAATTTAAATTCCGGGGATATCTGCATTATGGAAAATGGCAGCGGTTCTGGAAAATTATGGCAAAAAGTAGCTGATCTGAACATTGCTTTGGGAGAGCCGGAAGTTTTTGCAGAGGAAGATGGAGAACTTATGCCGCTTCGGCCGCATCATTTTACGGACCGGCCTAAAACGGTTCCAACCGGAAGCCGAAATATTGGCCTTGTGGGAGCATTTTCACGGCTGGAAGAAGGTTATTGCCTTACTGGAAACTATGCTGTGGCAAGTGCCAGAAGTGCAGTGGATGAGCTTTTGCATGCAGGAAAACGGGCGGTCGGAGCAGATGAAAAGAAACAGTCCGGGATCAGAAAAGGGATCACCGTTTACAAAGTGGTCCGTTCATTGTACCGCGCAGGTCTGTAACTTTCGTGTATGGTCACGCTGCCGCTTGGCGGCGATTAAAAAGGAGGACAGCAAAATGCTGTTTATCGGAGGTATCAGTCAGGGCCGGAAGCTGCTTAACTATGCAAGGAGCATTCTTTGCGGAAGCTGCGGCAGTACCAGTCAGAGTCAGGTCTTTATGACTTATATGTATTTCAGTTTTTTCTTTATTCCGCTGTTTAAGTGGAATAAGCGTTTTTATGTGCAGATGTCCTGCTGCAGCGCCATTTACGAGCTGGAGCCGGAGCTTGGAAAAGCCATATTAAGGGGCGAAGAACCGGCAATCACATCTGCCGATCTTCACCTGATCCAGGAAGGAAAATATACCCGTACCTGGCAGGAAGGCTCCGGAAATCCCCACAAGAAATGTATGCGCTGCGGATTTGAGACAGATGAGGATTACAATTACTGCCCGAAGTGCGGGGGGAGAATCTAAGGAACGCATAAGGAAAACAAGCGCCGCTTTAAGCGGCATTTGTTTTCCTTGCGTCCTTAACGAGTGAACAGCCTGCGTAAGCAGGCAGTAAAGCGCGTCAGCGCGGGTTCACGAGTGAACCCAGCGACCGCGAAAAAACCTATTGACAATTTTCACTAATAAATGCTATTCTGAATGCGAACAGGGAGCTTGTGAAGCAGGCTGAGAGGAAGTAATCGAACTTCGACCTATTGTACCTGATGTGGGTAATGCCAACGTAGGGAAATAATGTGTCGCATACTATATTTGCGTATCGTGCGTATATGTTGCGGTCCGTTCCTTATGTGGGCGGACCGTTTTGTTTTGTGGAAAACGCTCCGTCCAGGTGCCCCTTCTGTGGATAAATATTATGTGAAGGAGAAAGAAAATGAACTACACAACACAGATGGATGCTGCCAGAAAAGGAATTATTACAAAGGAGCTTCAGGCAGTAGCAAAAAAAGAGCAGATGGATACAGCGCAGTTAATGCAGCTGGTGGCAGAGGGAAAAGTAGCCATTCCTGCAAACAAAAACCACAAATGTCTGGATCCAAATGGTATCGGTTCCATGTTAAAAACCAAGATCAATGTAAACCTGGGAACTTCCAGAGACTGCAAAGACCTGGATATGGAACTTCAAAAAGTAAATGATGCAGTAAAAATGGGTGCAGAGTCTATCATGGACCTAAGCTCCTGGGGGGATACCCAGAAATTCAGAAGAAAACTGACTGCCGAGTGCCCAGCGATCATTGGTACTGTACCAATCTATGATGCAGTGGTATACTATCATAAGGCACTGAAGGATATTACCACAGAAGAGTGGTTAAAGATCGTGGAAATGCATGCACAGGACGGTGTTGATTTTATGACCATCCACATTGGCATCAACCGTGCAACTGCCCAGCGTTTTAAGAAAAATAAGCGTCTTATGAACATTGTATCCAGAGGCGGTTCCATTATCTTCGCATGGATGGAGATGACCGGAAAGGAAAATCC
This sequence comes from bacterium, assembly GCA_963621525.1. GTDB lineage: Bacteria > Bacillota > Clostridia > Lachnospirales > Lachnospiraceae > Enterocloster. The sequence goes on from CAVFER010000002.1 coordinate 86,367, forward strand.
ATACTATGAGCATTTCGATGAGATTCTGGATATCTGCCAGAAATATGATGTAACCATCAGTTTAGGGGATGCCTGCCGTCCGGGATGCTTAGAAGATGCCACTGATGTTTCCCAGATTGAAGAGCTGGTAACATTAGGGGAACTGACTAAAAGAGCCTGGGAGAAAAATGTGCAGGTGATCGTAGAAGGACCGGGCCATATGCCTCTTAACCAGATTGCAGCTAATATGCAGATCCAGCAGAGTATCTGCAAAGGCGCTCCTTTCTATGTGTTAGGGCCGCTGGTTACAGATATTGCACCTGGATATGACCATATTACAGCAGCCATTGGCGGTGCGATCGCAGCTACTTACGGCGCAGCGTTTTTGTGTTATGTAACACCAGCTGAACATTTACGACTGCCGGATCTGAATGACGTAAAAGAAGGCATTATTGCTTCTAAGATCGCAGCCCATGCAGCGGATATTGCAAAAGGCGTCAAGGGCGCTTCTGAATGGGACCGTCAGATGGGAATGGCCAGAAAGAAACTGGACTGGGAAAAGACCTTTGAGCTTTCTATTGATCCGGAAAAGGCGAGAAACTACAGAGCATCTGCCAAGCCGGAAAAAGAAGATACCTGCTCTATGTGCGGCAACTTCTGTGCTGTAAAAAATATGAACCGCATTTTAGACGGTGAGATCGTAAGTATTTTTGATGAGTGAGTAGGAAAAGGAGAGAACCATGAAATTTGACAAAAGCCAGTTGTTGATCTATGCAGTAACCGACCGGTCCTGGACCGGGAAAATGAGTCTTTATGAGCAGACTGAGGCAGCTTTAAAAGGCGGCGCTACCATGGTGCAGCTTCGGGAAAAAGGACTGCGGGATGACAACGTGGAAGAATATCTGGAAGAGGCGAAGAAAATGCGTGCCCTCACAGAAAAATACAATGTTCCTCTCCTGATCGATGATAATATAAAATTAGCTCAGGCTTGCGGTGCAGACGGTGTCCATGTAGGCCAGAACGACATGGATGCAGGTCTTGCAAGAGAGCTTTTAGGGCCGGATAAGATCCTGGGAGTCACTGCAAAGACAGTAGAACAGGCATTAAAAGCCCAGGCCCAGGGCGCTGACTACTTAGGCAGCGGAGCTGTATTTGGCACATCTACTAAAAAAGACGCGCGTCCCATGACAATGGAGCAGCTGCAGGCCATCTGTGCTGCTGTGAAAATCCCGGTGGTAGCTATCGGCGGTATCTGCCTGGAAAATATTGAAAAGCTGAAAGGAAGAGGAACAGCAGGCGCTGCCATTGTATCCGGTATCTTTGCAGCAGAAAATATTGAAGAGACTACGAGAACCCTTCGTGAGAAAATGGAGCGTAATCTTTAGAAACATCAGTTTACAATTTTGTACGCTCAAAGGAGGACTTATCCATGAACCATAAAACGGTTGTTTTCAACGAAGCAAAAATGAATTTTGACGGAAATCTTGATTTTTCCGTTCTTTCCTCAGAAGTTGTTACCTACAGTGATACTGCACCAGACCAGTTTTTAGAACGCGCAGCTGACGCCCAGATTCTTGTTACTAAGGAAATGCCTGTAAGCCGCGAGCAGATCCTGGCACTGCCGGATAGCGTGAAGCTGATCTGCGAGGCAGGAACCGGCTATAATAATCTGGATCTGGATGCAGCACGAGAAAAAGGTATTACGATATGCAATATTCCAGCCTACAGTTCTGATCGTGTGGCACATACCGCCATTATGATGATCTTAAATTTAAGTTCCACTATGCAGACCCAGATGGCTATGCTGGCAAAGGGAAACCATGACAATTTTACCAAAAATCTCCAGGTTCCTCATGTGGAAGTAAACGGAAAAACTCTGGGTATCATCGGCGCAGGAAATATTGGATGCGCTGTGATGAAGATCGCGAAAGCTTTGGATATGAATATTCTTGTGTATACGAGAACACCCGGAGAAGATGAAGAAAATGTACATTATACAGACCTTAAGACGGTACTGAAAAACAGTGACTATGTTTCCCTTCACTGCCCGTTGACCCCGGCTACCAGACACCTGATCAATGCTGATACGTTAGCTCTGATGAAGCCAACTGCCTTCCTGATCAACACATCCAGAGGCGCTTTGATCGATGAACCGGCACTGATCAAAGCTTTACAGGAGCGCAAAATTGCAGGCGCCGGACTGGACGTACAGGAAACAGAGCCGCCTGCAGAAGACAATCCATTATACACACTCGATAATGTGATCCTTACCCCGCATATGGGCTGGAAAGGACTGGAGACCCGCCAGAGACTGCTCAGCATCTTAAAGGGAAATATTGACGGATTTATCAATGGAAAACCGATAAATGTGGTTTCATAAAGCAGATTATTTTACACATTTACATAAAGTTTAATTGAAAGACGAGGTAATAAAAATACGATGAACCCACATTTATCTTTCTCCTGCGACTACATGGAAGGGGCGCATCCGGCCATCCTTCAGAAACTGGTGGAGACAAATCTTGAAAAAACCGGTGGATACGGACTGGATCCATACTGCGATTCTGCCAAAGAAAAGATTAAAGCAGCCTGTGGCTGTCCGGATGGGGAAGTTTTCTTTCTGATAGGCGGCACCCAGACAAATGCTACTGTGATCGATGCACTCCTTAAAAGCTATCAGGGAGTGATTGCAGCGGAAACCGGACATGTAAGTGTTCATGAGGCCGGTGCCATTGAGGCAGACGGACACAAAGTGCTTACACTGCCACATGATAATGGAAAAATCAGCGCTGACCAGGTTCGCAGACTTCTGGACAATTTTAATAATGATGCCAACCATGAGCACATGGTCATGCCGGGAATGGTATATATTTCCCATCCTACAGAATATGGTACCCTTTACACCTTAGAGGAACTGACTGAAATCAGCAATGTATGCCGTGAAAACCACATTCCTCTTTATATGGACGGAGCACGTCTGGCTTATGCCCTGGCATGCAGCGAAAACCAGCTGACGCTGGCTGATATTGCCCGTTTATGCGATATCTTCTATATCGGCGGAACGAAATGCGGAGCGATGTTTGGAGAAGCTGTAGTTATCCCCAAACCAGGAATGATCCCACATTTCTTCACTATTATCAAGCAACACGGTGCATTGCTTGCCAAAGGACGTCTTCTGGGTATCCAGTTTGACACCTTATTTACAGATTCTCTTTATGAAAAAATCGGCGTACTTGCGATTCAGGCTGCCGACCGGATACGAAAGACCTTAAAAGAACAGAATTTCCGTCTCTGCTTCGGTTCTCCTACCAACCAGGTATTCTGTATTGTGGAAGATACCCTTATGAAACGCCTGGAGAAACAGGTGGAATTTGGATTCTGGGAAAAATACGACGATACTCATACGGTGATCCGCTTTGCTGCCAGCTGGGCAACTACAAAAGAAGATGTGGATGCATTATGTGAATTATTATGCAGCTTATAAAAAATAACAAATCAAAATCAGTTCAGCCATGACATAAATTAGGTTGAGCCGGCAAGGCTGCCCATTTCGTCAACCCCGCCGGCTGTGTAATGTTCGATTGGAGTCTTTCCTGCACATAAAGATTTCAATCAAACATATTGTTCTCTATAGACAGATACCGCTCACTCTGCTGAACGGGTATCTGTCTTTCTCTATGTAAAAAGCTCTGACTGCTTGTTTATGTAAAAGAGTATACAGAAAAGTTGTGTCCTAAGTTTGAAACAGTCATAAAGTATTTCTAAAAAGGTTTAAGAAAGTATGAGGAAAATCCCGTTTCTTTGCTTATGTCTGTAATATTCTTGTTGGTTTCCATAAATCTGCGCTATTTCCGTAAGTATTGTTATTGCATCCATCGTAACTGCCATTTTCTACCGCAGTATTATTGTAAAATCTTTTATGAAAATTCTGGTAAGCAGTGCATGCACCAGCGGCATCATCCTGTTTTTGATTTCTGCTTCTTCCGCCATGTCTTTTGTAATGGCATACTCCGGCCATTCTTATTTTTACGCCGATCTTTCTGCTGATCGCACAAAGCCTTGGCATGAGTGACATCCAGTTCGGTGTTATGCTGATCTTTAATATGTGTCGTGGTAACATGACACCGCCTGTAGGTTCTGTTCTGTTTGCAGGCTGCGGAAGCAGCAAGATCAGTATTGAAGACGTTACCAAAACTCTGCTTCCATACTTTGTGGTACTGTTCCTTCTTCTTTTAGCAGTTACTTATATTCCGGCACTGTCATTAGGAGTACCAAAATTGATGGGATTAATCTAATCTTTACAATATTCCGGGGGCTGTCGCATTAGCAAATATTTTTGCCGGGCGGCAGCCTCTTTGCTCATGTTCTCCAGGGATCTTTCTGCACCTGATTTTTTTTATGGGAATGGGGCATTGCATTCTTCACTTTCAGTATAAAGGCGCCGAATGAATTTTTATCCTGCAAGGCGGAGGAGTGAGGTGATGTATTAGCAATGAAATTTGCCGTTGCTTCACATTTAAATATGGAAAATTTTCGCAACCGTCACGTTATCTTACGACACTTTCGGTTCCCGAAGTGCCTGCTTATGTGCAGTAACATATCCTTTGATCCTAACATCATTTCTTTGAAAAATATCTGGTAATCTCACATAAAGTAGGCTATAATAAAGCGAAAAACATTTAAAGAAATTTAATGAAAGAGGGTGAAGGAAATGCATAAATTTATGCGCACTATCGGATTTAGCGGCTGCGACAGCGATCTGGAAATGGATAAGATCATGAGAAAACTGGCAAAGACGGCAGCAAAAACAGCTGTATTAGAAAGAAATGACCATCCTAGTCTTTATGAACTTCGAAAAGAACTGGCACCGGGAATGGGAATTGCCATGATTGGTCAAATGACGGAAAAAGGAACTTTCAAGAGGGAATATTCGTTCCCTTATGTAACGGGCAGTGATATTTCATCTACTGCTGAATGCTCTATCCAGCGACATGCAGAGCGGGAAACATATGCCGGACTTTTAGATGAATACCGCGTAGGCATTTCCCTTATCTTTTATATAACCAATTCCATTGAATACAGAGGCCGCAGCAGTAAGCATCTTCCTGTGCTGGCAAAAAATATCTGTCTGTCTGGACTTGCTTCCCAGGGAAAGATCCTGCTCCCTGTAAAGAAGACACCAAAACAGGCCGAAGACCTGAAAAGGGCTGCCAGAAAACGTGGAAGCCTATTAGAAGCTGCACGCCGGGGCGACGAGGATGCTATCGAGACACTGACGGTAGAAGATATCGACTTGTATTCTATGGTCACAAAACGCATTATAAAAGAGGATATGTACTCCATTATCGAAACCTGCTTTATGCCAAGTGGCATCGAATGCGACCAGTATTCCATTATTGGAAATATCTTAAGCGTTATTCTGGTGACCAATGATTTCACAAACGAAGAGATCTACCGCCTGCGTGTAGAATGCAATGATATGGTGTTTACAGTTGCTATTAACAAAGCAGACCTTTTAGGAGAACCAGCACCGGGCAGACGTTTTAAAGGCCAGATTTGGATGCAGGGAATGGCTGATTTTGGTGCGAATGATATGTTGTATTAAATAAATGTCCAACTATAATCTGCCCTAATACACTAGAAAAAACACGAAAATGCTAATTTCGACGAGGGGAATAATAAAATTCGTTCCTCACCGCTCTTATGCGTATAAAGGACTTGCATTTTTCGGGGAAAAAGGTTAGAATATTCGAAGGTTGTGTTTCTGTAGCTCAGTTGGATGGAGCGTTCGCCTCCTAAGCGGTTGTTATATCCTCACTATTTACAATTTCATTTGATATATGCGTCAATAGCTCAGTTGGATAGAGCGTCCCCCTCCTAAGGGGAAGGCCGGGGGTTCGAATCCCTTTTGGCGCACCAGACAATTACGCCGAAAGCCTTTGTTTTCAAGGGTTTTCGGCTTTTTTATTGAGCAGTAAAAGAAAAATAATCAAGCTTCGCTTGGAGAGTTTTTTCTCTTTTATTGCTGACAGAAATTCATGGTTCGTGTATTTCGTATCGCTGATTTTATAC
>CAVFER010000003.1:0-30772 GCA_963621525.1 bacterium
GCATGTATGATACAGGATTGCTACGTGCTTTGCACTCTCGCAATCCTTAAATCATTATACCCTATAATCTTACATTTTGCGGCTGTTTTTTCTATTTTTGCCTCTTTTTTTCTTATTTTTTTTATTTACAGCTGTAAATACGGCCGCACCGGCAAATACCGCCAGGCTTACACCGGTGATCATGGCACCTGTTTTTAATCCTTCCGGCTCATAACTTAAGATGATCTCATGATCGCCTTCATTTAAGTCTGCTGCCAGAAATGTATCAAAAATAGGCCTTGTTTCTGTTTCCACACCATCTACTGTAAGTCTCCATCCTCTATCATAAGGAATGCTTGTATACATAGTGCCGGCTGCATCGGTATGAATCGTACCTGCAAGCTTTGTATCCGTCCACTCTGTCAGCTGCACCGGATTCTGATCCATTTTTTCATAAAACTCTTTAAATGCATCTGTATCAAAACGCCATACCTCCGCCTGAAGCGCCGGATTTCCTTCATCTTCCGAGCGAAGTTCTACCTCTGTTCCCTTCACAATGTAACCCAATTCCATAAAATAACCTCTGTCCATGTTGTCAAAGGTCATACTCTTCTCACCCACAGATGCGGTGACTTTTTCCACCTTCTTATTCGTCACATAAACGTAATATTCCCCGTTGTCTTCTGCTGTAAATGTAAAATTCTTTCCTTCTGTAAGTCCTTCATTGGAAACCAGCACATCCTTCGTTCCCAAAACATTACAAAGATCATTCTGCACTGTGGCCGGATTGCCGGAGTCCAACAGCCAGTTACTCTCTACATCCGACGGAAGCATAAAAGCTACCGGCAGTGTATATTCATTTTCATAAAGCCACATAGAACCTTTCCGGCCAATCTGATTCTTTAACCCATTTGCCGGCTGCTGATCCGGATAAATGCCGTAACGAATAGAAAACAGACTGTCTGCTAGCGGTGTGCTTCCTTTGATGCTGTAAGCATTGGTAGAGCTTTCACAGCCAAGGACTCTTACAAAATCAGATAAAGAAGCACTTGCCACAGAAGAAAACAAAGAGGCTGACGGAAAATTCATCCAGGCACCGTCATTTTTCGTTTTACTGTCACCCTTTTCTATTCTGTAAAAGGTATCACATTGGATATTTTCCACTAAACGCTGTGTATCCTCATTATCTTTTACATAGGCCGTCCTGTTGGTCGTAGAAAGACTGGTGACACCAAAATTGATCGCTGTTTCCAGTGCCACTAAAAACACTGCCAGTATCATTACTTCCTCATTCCATTGTTTCCATTTATACAGATAAATAAGTCCCATATACAGCGCCAGAAAGATGATAGCTACATAAAATACAGAAAAATGGAACTGATCTGTATTATCCACAAGTTTTTCTGCCATGATGACAAAGATAACAGCGCCCCAGAATGCCCATACTGCATGCTTCCAAGAAGTATCATTCAGCTCCAGACATGCCTGATAACACATAGTCAGTACTAACGCAATATAAATAAAAGACTGTCTGCACGGAAGACTGTTTGGATAGTGGAATCCATGCCAGATAAAGTTAAATATATTAATTGAAAAACTGGCATAGAACATGAGCAGCAGGCCACAGTAAACCGTCTTTTCCCGCACAGTGATCTTCTTTGCCCCCAAGAAAAGTAGCAGGAACATAAGCACTGCAACACCACAATAAATGTTAGGCCAGTGGTCCAGACCGATCTCCGTTCCCACATTTCCTATATGACGGGCGATCATATCAAAAATGGAAAAATAGCAGCTAACCGTTTTGGGAAAATCAAAGTCTCCTGATGCCGTTGCCTGTAACGCATAAATCTCCGGCAAAAGCACAATAGCCGCCAGTCCTCCTGCAAGGAGAGAATAAAAGCCAAAGCGAACTCCTGCTGCGGCCAGACCCTTTATTCCCATCTGTGGATATAAAATAATCTGCGCGATCACATACATGACCAGAAAAATGCAGATCATAATAGAAATATAATAGTTAGACAAAATGGAAAGTCCCAGCGTAATGCAATAAAACATCCCCTTTTTTTCCCGGACTAGCTGCTCTAATCCATACAAGATCAGCGGCAGCAGCCAAATGCAGTCCAACCACATGATATTCCAGCTGTAAGCTGCCATATAACCACTTAAAGCATAGCAAATACCGAAAGCACCTGCTATAAAATGTTTTTTTGCAAAATGGTGGTTTAAATACCATGTAAATGTCACACCGCAGAGTCCGGTTTTCAGAACAACCAAAATAGTCATAAATTCAATAATGAATTTCTTCGGGCATAAAATGATCAGCCAGTTTACCGGACTTGCCAGATAGTAGGCATAAAGAGCTGAAAAATTTACACCCATGCCAATATCCCAGCTGTAAAGAAGACTTCCGCCATGCTTTAACTTATACTGAAACTCAGAAAAGAACGGTGCGTATTGATGATACATATCCGTCCTTAAAAAGCATTCTTCACCAAAAGGAAAAATACCCTTCTGAGCAAAAAGAATCAGTAAAACAGCTACCGGCAGGAAAAAAGCTACGATAAGACTGTCACTTGGACGCAGCAGCTTGAAATCATTGCATTCCGAAAATTCATCAAAATCTTCTGTCTCCGGGATATCTCCTTCATCCATGTAATCTCTGTCTGCTGCATCTCTATCTTCATCGTCTGCCACTGCAGTCTGCTCTTTGGTTGTATTTTGAGAGCCTGCCACCATATTTTTCTCTATTTTTTCATTTTCCGTCTGTAATGGGTCATTTTCCTGTAAATTTTCCTGCAAAGATGCTGTTTCCTCCCTACTGCCTGTATTTTTTTCCGTGACCGGTCTTTGGACCATTTCTAAGACCGCGTCCAGCTCCTTTTCCACCTGTTCTATTTCTTCACGACTCACTGCATTCACCTTTCCCACAGCTGTAACTACTTCTTTTTAAAGATCCAAAGCTTACTGAATACATAGTTTGCTACCATATTGATAACAGAAGCTGTCAGTTTGCAGAACATTTCATAAACAAAACCTCTGTCTCCCCCCATTTTTACCATAACTACCATTAATATCCATGTAGCTACTCCGGAAATGACTCTTGCCGCAAAAAAAGCAGCTCCTTCTTTTAATAAATAAGACGGATGCATATTAAAATTGCGAAATACAACGGTCTTATTTACAATATAGGCAAATAACACAGCAGCTGCCCACGAAAGAGCCTGGGATATACCTACACCCATAGACATTTTCCTGAATAAAGTATAGGAAACAAAATCCACAGCGGTTGTCAGCACACCGCAAATCAGGTAGCTGATGGTCTCATAATTCACACATTTTTTCCATAATTTTACAAACACGTTACTTCTCCTGCATCTTTCTTTAAAATCTCTTTTGGCTGGCATTTTTCCATAGGCACATTCTATCACTACCACTGTTTTACTGTCAACCAAACCAGAAACAGTTTAAAAATAGTTTAAGTTAGTATATACTTGTAGATGAAAATGAATTACAAAACGCCTTTTTCGGGCGTTTTTATGCGCCTGTGCAAAAGGAGATCATACATGAATCTTTCCTATTTAAAATACGCCGTGGAAGTAGAAAAAACCGGCTCTATTACAAAAGCAGCCCAGAACTTTTATATGAACCAGCCCCATTTAAGTAAGATCATCCGTGAGCTGGAACGAGATCTGGGATGTCCTATTTTTGATCGCACCAGCAGGGGGATGATTCCCACCGCCCGTGGAGAAGAATTCCTGCACTATGCAAAAGAGATCATGGAACAGGAAGCTCAGCTAGACAAACTTTGCTCCAGAAATAAAGAATGTCCCCGTGAAATACGCCTTTGCGGCCCCCGTGCTTCTTACATATCCAGCACTTTAAAGGACTTTTTAAAAGAAGATGACCGGCTTTTTACTACCAATGTGCGTTATAAAGAAACAAATACAAAAGAGGTGATCCGCCTGGTCTCCGCCAAGGAATTTGACTTAGGTATTGTTCGCTGTCAGGTGCTTTACGAACCATTTTTCCTGAAAATGATACACGATGAGCATTTAGACAGTAAGGTCTTATGGCAGTTCTCTCCTAAAGTACTTATGTCTCCTTCTCATCCTCTTGCCGAGAAAGAGCCTTTAGATCACCTGGATTTTTCCCAGTCCGTAGAATTGCTTCAGGGAGATATACAGTATCCTTCCTTTACTCCTGAAAATTCTGACTGTACCCTGTTAGACAGTGTTCCCCGCCATACCATCTATATTTATGACCGTGGCAGCCAGTATGAATTCCTGCGCCATCTTCCCGGTGCCTATATGTGGACTTCTCCTGTTCCGTACAGCACCCTTACAGAAGAAAAGCTGATTCAGAGAGAATGTGCCCGTCCTGATAATGTATTCAAAGATCTTTTAATCTGTCGCAGCAACTACCGCCTGTCCAAGGCAGAAAAAGAACTGACCCAGTGGCTTGGACGCACCATCAGCCAGCTGTCTGACTGACTTATTTGGGAAGATCATCTTTAACAGATTTTAAGCATCGTCTTAAAAATATCAATATTCTCAGTAACAGGAACCTACATTTTTCATTTCGCTTCCTGTTACTGAGTATTTTTTTCTATCTCGTTTCTATTTTTATTCACATTTCACAATTTTCTTCTCAATTAAACGATAATGTACTTGCAGGAATACCATTATTCCATTTTTGCATCTAGTCAAACTTTTATCAATGTGCTACCATATAGTTGTTAAAGAAATAACGAACAGATACATATAGTCAATCAAACAACTATATTTTTTAGGAGGTCATAACTATGAGATTCACATTGCCAAGAGATTTATACCACGGAAAAGATGCACTGGAGTCCTTAAAGACACTGCCCGGCAAAAAAGCCATTGTTGTTGTAGGCGGCGGCTCCATGAAGCGTTTCGGCTTCCTGGATAAAGTAGAAGCTTACTTAAAAGAAGCTGGAATGGAAGTTAAATTATTTGAAGGTGTTGAGCCAGATCCTTCTGTAGAGACTGTTATGAAAGGTGCAAAGGCTATGCAGGAATTTGAACCTGACTGGATCGTAGCTGTAGGCGGCGGTTCACCGATTGATGCTGCAAAGGCTATGTGGGTATTCTATGAGTATCCTGATACCAAGTTTGAAGACCTGATCACACCATTCAGCTTTCCAACACTGCGTACAAAAGCTAAATTCTGTGCTATCTCCTCTACCTCCGGTACCGCTACCGAAGTTACCGCATTCTCTGTCATCACAGATTATGCTAAGGGAATCAAATATCCTCTGGCTGACTTTAACATCACACCGGATGTTGCGATCGTTGATCCGGCTTTAGCGGCTACTATGCCTAAGAAACTGACCGCACATACAGGTATGGACGCTATGACCCATGCGATCGAGGCATATGTTTCCACACTGCACTGTGAATACACCGATCCGTTAGCACTGCATGCAATCGAAATGATCAACGAATACCTGGTTCCTTCCTACAATGGCGATATGGATGCCCGCGCTAAGATGCATGACGCTCAGTGCTTAGCTGGTATGGCATTCTCCAACGCATTATTAGGTATCGTTCATTCTATGGCACACAAGACCGGTGCTGCTTACTCCGGCGGACATATCGTTCATGGATGTGCTAACGCAATGTACCTGCCAAAAGTTATTAAATACAACGCAAAAGAGCCTGAAGCAGCTGCTAGATATGCTAAGATCGCCAAGTTCATCAACCTTCCGGGAAATACAGATGAAGAACTGGTAGATGCTCTGATCGCAAGGATCCGCGAGATGAATAAGGATCTGGATATTCCTACCTGTATCAAGTACTATGAGGGCGGCATCATCGATGAGAAGGAATTCATGGAGAAACTGCCTAAGGTTGCAGAACTGGCCGTAGGTGATGCATGTACAGGTTCCAACCCAAGAAGCATCAACCCGGATCAGATGGCTAAACTGCTTAAGTGCTGTTACTATGATGAGGAAGTTGATTTCTAATTCACAGGAGTCCATAAAAGATCGGAAGATCCAGAATTAAATAAGAAACTTTTTAAGGGCTGCGGAAAATGATCCGCAGCCCTCATTTAATGTTGTAACGCAAAAAAACTGCCCGGTCATACTTCTGTACCAGGCAGTTTTTTTGTTTATATGACTTGCAGACATGCATCTGTCGGTGCTTTACTGTCTGCTATGCAGACGGTTTGCTCATGAATGAATCATTCCATTCCTTTTAACAGCTTCTCAATACTGGAAAGCTTTACGCACAGTGCAAACAGCTCTGTAGCCACGATCAGATCGCCCAGAGGCGGATAAGTTGGGGCGATACGGATATTGGTGTCATGAGGATCTTTGCCGTATGGGTAGGTTGCTCCTGCTCCGGTCATAACAACACCGGCTTTTTTACACTTTGCTACGATATCCTTTGCACAACCTTCCAGAGAATCAAAGGCGATAAAATAGCCGCCTTTTGGCTTAGTCCATTCACCGATGCCAAGACCGCCAAGTTCTCTTTCCAGGATTTCTTCTACTGCCTCAAACTTTGGACGGATGATATCTGCATGCTTTCTCATATGCTCTACCATTCCGTGGATATTTTTGAAGAAACGTACATGACGCAGCTGGTTTACCTTGTCATGGCCGATGGTCTGGTGCTTTAACTGAGCCTTGATGTCTTCCAGGTTGTTATGAGAAGTAGCGATGGCTGCAATACCGGAACCCGGGAAACTGATCTTGGAAGTAGATGCAAACTTGTAAACCATATCCGGATTTCCGGCTCTCTTGCACTCTGCAAGAATCTCGATCAGATGATCCTGGTCATGGTCATACAGATGATGGATGCCATATGCATTATCCCAGAAAATGCGAAAATCAGGAGCAGCCGGTTCCAGTCTTGCAAAACGGCGTACTGTTTCGTCTGAATAGGAATATCCCTGTGGGTTGGAATATTTTGGTACACACCATATACCCTTGATAGCCGGATCTGTGGAAACCAGTTCCTCTACCATATCCATATCAGGACCTTCCGGAGTCATAGGAACATTAATCATCTCAATGCCGAAATACTGGGTAATTCCAAAATGGCGGTCATAACCAGGAACCGGGCAAAGGAATTTTACCTTATCCTGCCTGCACCATGGGGTATTTCCCATAATTCCGTGCGTCATGGCTCTTGAAACCGTATCATACATAACGTTTAAGCTGGAGTTTCCATAAATGATAATGGTAGAAGGATTGACTTCCATCATATCTGCCAGAAGTTCTTTCGCTTCATCAATACCGGTAAGCACTCCATAGTTGCGGCAGTCTGTACCATCTTCACAGGTCAGGTCATCATCGCTGCTGAGCACGTCCATCATGCCCATGGACAGATCCAGCTGATCTGCGCTTGGCTTACCTCTAGACATATCCAGTCTCAGATCCTTTGTCTGAAAATCGTGATACTTCGCCTTCAGGTCTTTGCGAAGGGCTACCAGTTCTTCTTTGGTCATCTCTGCATACGGCTTCATAATTTCCTCCTCTATATGTGTTCTTAAGACAGACATATGTCAGTGCTGTAAACACATTTTCTTTCATTGCTATAAAATATACACCAAAGTATTTATTCCGTCAACACAAAATTTCCTTATGAAGTCAAAAGCTTTGCTTATGTTTAAATACACCGTATATATTTTTACTTATGGTTCAGTAAAATCCCCGGTAAACCGGGGATTTTGACTGTGCAAACTGATTTTCACTTTTTACTGCGCCAGCAGTTCCTTCAACAGCTTATTTACCATTCCAGGATCTGCCTTGCCCTTCATGGCCTTCATGGTCTGTCCTACTAAGAATCCCAGGGCCTTTTCTTTTCCGCCCTTATAATCGGCTACAGACTGTGGATTTGCTGCCAGGATACCTTCAATGGTGCTCTTTAAAGCACCTTCATCATTAACTACCTTTAAGCCCTTTTCTTCTACGTAAACGGCCGGATCTACATTGTGCTCAAAGATCTCTTCAAATACGTTTTTGGCTACTGTACGGTTGATCTCACCCGCTGCTACCATCTGGATCAGTTTTGCCAGGTTTGCAGGTGAAAAGCCCATATCATCCGGGTCCATTTCATGTTCTTTCAGCAAACGCATAGCTTCTACCATCAGCCAGTTAGATGCATCCTTTGGCTTTTCGCAAAGCTTTACCGTCTCTTCAAATACATCGGCCATATGTTTGGAGTTTGTAAGGATCTCTGCATCATACTGAGGCAGACCAAATTCGCTGATATAGCGCGCTATTTTTTCCGTGCGAAGCTCAGGCTGTGCTGCCTTGATCCGTGCAATCCATTCATCGCTGATCACTACAGGAGTCAGGTCCGGATCCGGGAAGTAACGATAATCCTGTGCATCTTCCTTGGAACGCATGGCCTTGGAGCTTTCCTTATTATCGTCCCAGCGTCTTGTTTCCTGGATGACCTTCTTGCCGTCTTCGATCAGCTCGATCTGACGTCTTGTTTCCCCTTCAATGGCATGTGCAATGGCCTTAAAAGAGTTAATGTTCTTCATCTCTGTTCTGGTACCGAATTGCTGTGCTCCTACTTCACGAATCGATAAGTTTACATCAGCTCGCATGGAACCTTCCTGAAGCTTACAATCAGACGCCCCCAGATACTGGATGATCAGACGAAGCTTTTCCAGATAAGCGATGACTTCTTCTGCACTGCGCATATCCGGCTCAGAAACGATTTCGATCAACGGTACGCCGCTTCGATTATAGTCAACTAAAGAGCAGTCTTCCCACTCATCATGGACCAGCTTACCGGCATCCTCTTCCATATGGATCTCATGGATACCGATTTTTTTCTTTACACCGGATTCTGTCTCGATCTCTACCCAGCCATCATGACAGATCGGCAGGTAAAGCTGGGAAATCTGGTAGTTCTGTGGGTTATCCGGATAAAAATAATTTTTACGGTCAAATTTGCAGTACTGGTTGATCTGACAATTAGCAGCCAGACCTACTGCCATGGCATATTCTACTACCTGTTTGTTTAATACAGGCAGAGAACCGGGCATACCGGTGCACACCGGGCATGTATGGGTATTTGGCGCTCCTCCAAAAGCGGTAGAGCAGCCGCAGAATATTTTTGTCTTTGTTGCCAGTTCTACATGGACTTCCAGACCGATGACGGTCTCATACTGTTTACTCATGGCTTACTCCTCCTTAATCAGATACCTTTGCCAGTTCCGGCATTTCGTATTTTCTGGTACACTCAAATGCGTAACCTGCGCGGATCAAATTTTTTTCCTTGAAGCAGTCACCGATCAGCTGCATTCCAATAGGAAGTCCCTTAGAATCCATGCCGCATGGAATGGTCATTCCAGGAAGACCTGCCAGGTTCACAGAAATAGTGTAAATATCGCCCAGATACATCTTTAACGGATCACTTAAGGAAGAGCCAAGCTTTGGCGCTGTATCAGGAGATGCAGGTGCTAAAATAAGATCATATTTTGCAAAAGCCTTGTCAAATTCCTTCTTGATCAAAGCTTTGGTACGCAGAGCTTTCAAATAATAAGCATCATAATAACCAGAACTTAATACGAAAGAACCAAGCATGATACGGCGCTTTACTTCCGGTCCGAAGCCTTCAGAACGAGTTTTTTTGTACATGTTGTGGAGACCTTCGTATTCTTTGGTGCGGTAGCCATATTTTACACCGTCAAAACGGGACAGGTTGGAGCTTGCTTCTGCAGATGCAATAACATAATAAGCAGGAATCGCATAATCTACTAAGCCTAAGTCAAATGTTTCTACAATAGCGCCTTTTTCTTTTAAGATATCTGCTGCCTTTAAGATCGCTGCCTTTACTTCCTCATCCAGTCCTTCGCCAAAGTAACTTGACGGGATACCGATCTTCATTCCCTTTACATCATCTTTTAAGGCAGATGTAAAATCACAGTCTGTACGTGCCATGGATGTACTGTCTTTTAAATCATGAGAAGAAATAGCTTCCAGAATGGCTGCACAGTCAGAAACGTCCTTTGCAACCGGTCCGATCTGATCCAGGGAAGAGCCATAGGCGATCAGGCCGTAACGTGATACGGTTCCGTAGGTTGGCTTAATACCGGTAACGCCGCAGAAAGAACTTGGCTGGCGGATGGAACCACCTGTATCAGAACCCAATGCATAAAAGCATTCATTGGCTGCTACAGCTGCACAGGAGCCGCCTGAAGAGCCACCGGGTACATGTTCTGTATTCCATGGGTTGCGGGTCACGCCGTAATAGGAAGTCTCTGTAGTGCTTCCCATTGCAAATTCATCCATGTTGGTCTTTCCAAGGATCACGGCACCTGCTTTTTCCAGGTTTAAAACTGCCTCTGCTGTATAGGTCGGTACAAAGTTTTCAAGGATCTTGGAACTGCAGGTGGTACGCATGCCCTTTGTACACATGTTATCCTTAATAGCAGCTGGTACACCTGCTAACGGACCGGTGAGCGTTCCTGCTTCGATCTGGGCCTGAACCTCTTTGGCCCGCTTCATGGCTCCTTCTTCATCTAAGGTCACATAGGAATGGATCTGGCCTTCTACTGCTTTGATCTGTTTTATTACTGCTTCTGTAGCCTCAGGGGAAGTGATTTCTCCTGCTTTTATCTTTTTGCCCAGTTCCAGGGCTGTTAAATCTAATATACTCATCTGGCCGCCTCCTATTCTACTGTCTTAGGCACCATGAAGGCTCCGTCCTTCTTTGCAGGTGCATTGGCAAGTATCTCGTCTCTGTCATCTCCGTTAGTCACTACATCTTCACGGAACACATTATTGACAGGAAATACATGGGACATAGGATCTACGCCGGTTGTATCCAGTTCATTTAATTTATCGATATAGTCAAGCATTCTTCCCATATCTTTTTTTGCTTCTTCTTTTTCTTCCGATGAAAGCTCCAGCTTTGCCAGAATGCCTACATACTCTATGGTCTCGTCACTGATCACATTTGCCATGGTCTTGTTTCCTTTCTGAAATTTCCTTCCAAAAACTGTTTTTAAATTACTTTATCCGAACCTGTTTCTTCCATATAATATATAAGAAGTTTTTTGTTTTTTTATAAGTTTCTCTTATGATCTACGGTTCCAGTCTTGTTACATCTCTTGGGAATAATGCTGTCTCTCTTACGTTCTGCTCATCTAAGAGACGCATGGTCAGTCGCTCTAAACCGATTCCCAGTCCACCATGTGGCGGCATTCCATATTTAAAGATCATCAGGTAGGAGGCGATATCTTCCGGATTCATTCCACGTTTTTCCATCTTTTTAAGGATCTCACTATAATCGTGGATACGCTGTCCGCCTGTTGTAACTTCCAGTCCCTTAAATAAAAGGTCAAAGCTTAAGGTGAATTTCGGATCGGCCGGATCATCCATAGCATAAAACGGACGCTTCTTGGATGGATAATGGGTAACAAATACAAAATCGCTGCCATATTCTTCTTTAAAGTAACGGCCAATGAGGATTTCTTCTTCCGGCTCTAAATCATACGGGTTTCGGATCCGTCTGTTGTATTTTTCAGATACCAGTTCCTTTGCCTTGTCAAAACGAACAGCCGGAATCTTACTTACATCCGGAAGTGTAACCCCTAACATATCCAGTTCTTTTTTGTACTCTTTTTCCAGAAGTGCCATGGTGTACTGTAAAAATCCGGTTTCCATTGCCATAATATCTTCAAATCCATCGATATAGCCCATTTCAAAGTCCAGACTGGTATATTCGTTTAAATGGCGGGTGGTGTTGTGTTTTTCTGCACGGAACACGGGAGCCGCCTCAAATACACGATCATAAACGCCTACCATAGTCTGTTTATAAAACTGCGGACTCTGTCCTAATTCTGCTTTTTTGTTAAAGTAGTCTAATTTGAATACGTTGGATCCGCCTTCTGCTCCTCTTGCCACGATCTTTGGGGTGTGGATCTCTGTAAAGCCCTGAGTAAATAAATAATCTCTGAAGCCTCTTACGATACCTTCCTGAATTTTGAACTTCGCACGTTCTCTTACATTTCTTAAAGATACCGGACGCAGGGCCAGCTTTGTTTCAAGGGATGTATTCATTTTCCATTTGCTGATAGGAATGGGCATTGATTCTGCAGGCTGGGATAATACTTTGATTTCTTCTAACCGGATTTCAAACCCATGAGGTGCTCTTTCTTCTGCCTTAACAGTACCAAGGACCTCTACTGCGGATTCTTCTTTCAGGTCGTGGATATCAAACTTTGTGACGCCTTCTTCGTATACGCACTGTACCAGTCCCTCTGCCTTTCGCAGGATCACAAAAGCAACCTCGCCCATGTCACGGACATTGTGTACGGCACCGTTTATACGGATCTTTTTTCCTTCATAGGAACCTTCCAAAATCTGTGCGATTCCAAGTGTTTCTTTTGCTTTGACGCCTTCTACAAATTCCATCATATTTTTTCTCCTTCCCAATGGTGTACACTGAATGTACATCTTTCGGTTCCGGAGATTTTTGTATCATCGAAAACGCGTCACTGGCGCGTTCCCGATATGCTTAGCAAAAAAAAAGCCCCGGAACACATTTACTGTATTCCGGGACGGGATCTTCTCTTTCCCGCGGTACCACCCGCATTGAGAAACCTTAAAAATACTCTAAGGGCTTCTCCTCTTTTTCGCATGTAACGTATGCCACGGATATACCTACTATCAGTTCTTCCAACCGGTTGCATTCCCTTCCGGTAAACCACTTCGATATACCAGCTCCAGAGTGTTCCCTTTATCCAGTCCTGCCCGGCAGCGCTCTCAGTCGGTGACGCCCCCTTCCTGTTACATTTCTCAGACAAGAGTCTCTTTCACAGCTGTTTTTTATTTGTTTAATAACTTAATACTCTGAAAGCAAAAAGTCAAGTTATTTTTTTCGATCTGTCTGCTTTTTGTTGTATTTTTCAAATACAGTCCTCTCATTGACGTTGTCATTGACAAATGGTACAATCTCATAGATGTCGTAAAAAGAATCCGGCTTGCCGGATTCTCGCGCCGAGGCGCGGTTGCTTTGGCAACTATCTACCATTGCGCCGAGTACTCATCCGCGCGCGTTTGCGAGTCTGAAACATCAAAACAGGAGGTCACCCTTTATGAACACCCTTGACAAAAAACTGCAGATGTCTGGCTTTATCACATTCTTTCTAAGCGGCATCAGCGCTATCAGCACCGGTATTATCGTAAGCCTGCTTCAAGAACGCTATCTGTTTGACTATAATATGACCGGTACCCTTTTATCACTCTGCAGCATTGGAAACCTTATAGCCGGTTTTGCCACCGGAGTCCTTCCTGCAAAGATCGGCCTGAAAACCACCATTATTCTGTTAAGCGCAGGTTACGGACTGGGATATCTGTGGTTGGGAATTTCCGGATGGATGGTTATTTTTATACTTTCCTTTCTCCTGATCGGATTTGCCAAAGGAAGCGTTATCAATATGTGTACCATCCTGGTAAGCAACCACTCTGAAAACCGGGCAAAGGGCATGAATATCATGCATTCCTGCTATGCCTTAGGAGCACTGATCTGTCCCTTTGTTATTGCAGCTGCCGGATTAGCCGGCCCTACCATTCCCATGTTCACCTTAAGCTTTTTAGGATTTGTGCTGTGGATCATTTTCCGGTTGACACCTCTTGAAAATAAAGCTGCCAGAAAAAAAGAAAAGACAAACTGGGAGTTTTTAAAAAGCAAACGTTTCTGGCTCCTTATTGGTCTGATCTTCTTTCAGAATGCTTCTGAAAACAGTGTAAATGGCTGGCTGGTAACCTATTTTAGGGGAATCGGTATTCTTTCCGGCACTTTAAGTGCCTATACGATCACTGTTATATGGACCGCTACGCTGATTGGAAGACTTCTGATTGCCTTTGTGTTTCCTCTTAAAAACCCATATACGGCTATGATCAAAATGAGTATCGGCTGCACGATCTTTTACATTGGTCTGATGCTTGCAAACAATCAGATCGCTGCTATCTTACTGCTGTTTGCCTTTGCATTTGCAATGGCCGGCATGAATCCAACTGCCGTTGCCTGTGCCGGAAAAATGACCAGTGTAGCCAGCATTGGCATCCTGCTTCCAGCTGCCAGCTTTGGAGGTATCCTGATGCCATGGATCATCGGTATCGTATCCAATGTTGCAGGTCTGAAAATAGGCATGGCTATGAATATTATTTCCTGTATGGGAATGCTGATTTTCTGTATTGCAGTGAAAAACTTAAACGAAGAATGATATTTTCCCCGCCTTTGCACCTGTTTGCCTATCTATTTTTTAAATGCGAAAAAGACCGGTCGGGGAACCGGTCTTTTTCAGGAGAAGGTATTTCGTTTCTTATGGGGTGTAGCAAAAACTATATAATGTATTGGGGGGTTACGCCTATTATAATAGCATAGGGTCTTCAAAAAGTGTGCACAAAGTTTGGATTTTTTTCATTTTTCTTTTATGCATTTTGTCCAACAACAACAACTGCTTCTTTCTCTGTCTTGCGGCGCTCCGGCCATTTCTGCTCCGGCTGCTGGCTTTTTTTATAAAAATACTGGATAATGTCTTTTCTGGTAATAATACCGATAAAACACTTCTGGTCATCTAACACAGGTACAAAGTTCTGGTTTAAAGCCTTTCCGATCAGATCTTCCATATCTGCATCTGCTTTTACCGGGCGGTTGTCTAATCTGCGCTTAATGGCTGTAATGGGAATCTTTTCCGCGCCTTTTAAGTCTAAATGATACTGATTCTTGATGCCCCAGAGGAGATCTCCTTCTGTAAGGGTGCCGATATAGTGGCCTGTTCTGCTGATGATGGGGATGGCAGAATATTTGTGGTACTCCATCTTCTCTAAAGCCTGTCTTAAGGTATCTTCCTCACTAATATAAGCTACTTCGCTTTTAGGAGTCAGGAAAAATAAAATGTTCATCTGGATACTCCTTTTATCTATTATTCTAGAAAGAGTATACATTACTCCTCTGAATCTTCAGTGAATAATTTCTAACATTTTTCTTAAATCGACAGAATTACCTGTCTGTGTACGCTTAACCTATATAAGCCCGGATTAGTCGGAACGTATTTTCTGCACCGTCCCTGTGACTTCTCTCGTAGCCATGAGAAGCATATACACCAGGTCCGATAAGGGCATGTCGGATGTCATTTCCTGCACGAAGAGTAGTTTCCACATCGGAACCATAGTGCGGATATACATCTACCGCAAATCCAATGTTATTTTCCTTTGCAAGTTCTATGAGACGGCTTACTATCTCATAATTATAAGGTCCGCCACTGTCTTTTGCACAGATAGAAACGTCCCGTTCTGTACACATAAGGCCATCGCCTACGCAGCCCATATCCACAGACCAGGCTTCTGTAACACCGGCAGGTACAGAAGCACTGCCACCGTGTCCCACTTCCTCGTAGACGGTAAAATGGACGTATACAAACCTCTCTGGCTGTATATTTTCTTCTTTCAGATATTTTCCATATCCCAGCAAAATCGCTGCAGAAAGCTTATCATCCAGGAAACGACTTTTAATATAGCCGGACTTTGTCACACGGGTACGTGGCTCAAAGCATACATAATCTCCCGGCATGATACCAAGTTTTAACGTGTCCTCTTTGGAAGTTACCGGTTCATCCACCAGAACCTCAATGGTATCCCAGTTTCGCTCTGTTTTCTCATAATCCCCATTTACATGGACAGAAGCATTGATCAGTTGGCATACACCCTCGTAAATACCATCTGCTTTTGTAACGATGCGCACATTTTCTGCCTCTGCGTTGGCCGGTTTCATTCCACCGATATTGGTAAGCCTAAGGCGTCCATCAGCCTTCACTTCAGCCACCATGCCGCCCAGAGTATCGCAATGGGTTTCTAACAAAATAGCGTCCTCTTTATCTTTCCCACCAAAAGAAGCCACTACACCCCCTTTGGTGATACGCTTTGCCTCTATCCCCAGACGTTCTAATTCCTCTAACAGGTAATCCGCCACCCGGCGGCAGTATCCGGACGGACTGTCAATGGATAACAACTTTACGGCCTGTTCGATAATATAGTCTGTGTATTTTCTATCGTCTGTCATGTTTCTACCTAACCTCTCCATTTTTTCTTTTGCCTGATAATAAGCATTCTTTTCTATGTATATCTGCTTTTTTGCAGCCTTTGACACGACTTCTAACTTGCCTACTTTTTTACTGTAATATAAAACAGATAAACGGCAGTGTGACCTGAGAACAGATGGTAGTAATAAAAATGCCTCCCATGGCATACTCACTGTCAGAAGGCGTTACCATCATAGCTACTGATGTCATAACCGACATTCCCATAAAACCGATATTTCCAAACATACTCATGGTCTGGTAGATCTGCGCCCGTTTTCCTTTTACGTGAAACAGCCCGGCAATTCCCATGCTTAGAAAAAACATGGCCACATAAAACAGCCCGCTTTTTACCAGTATTACACCAGCCAGAATGTAGATCACAAACAGTTCCATCTGTTCTAACAGAATCCAAAATGTGCTCATATCTTATCCCCCTGCTTTTTTCTGTAAACTTATCTTTTTCAATCTTTGAAAGTATAACACAATTTTCCGGATCTTGTCTGCATCTATTTATCTGTAATCACACTTCTTACACTGGATCATCTCATTTTCTCTGTCCTCTTTATAGAATACTCCGGCCCATCGGCAGATGCTCTGTAAAATAGGGACTACTGACTGCCCCCTTTCCGTAAGGCTGTACTCCACTCTTGGCGGGATCTCGTCATAGGACTGGCGCTTTACAATACCATTTGCGATCAGTTCTTTTAATGCTGACGCCAGCACTGCATCTGTAATATTTCCCATCTCTCTGCGCAGTTCACTGTAGCGCAGGACCTTCATGGCAGCCAGTACACAGATAATCCGCGAATTCCATTTTCCGCCAAATACTTCCAGTCCGTATTCTAACGGACAGCGGATATCTTTTTCTATCTTTCTCTGATACATATATTTTCCCCTTACATCTTCTTGTTCTTACAGGATCAGGCTTTTTACAGCATGATCACATTATAATATAACGTCATCAATATACAGAATACAATAGAGATGGGCAGTGTTTTCTTTACAATATCTCCTAACGTCACATAGAAATAGTCAGCCGCCACTACCAGACATACATGGGTAGGTGAGATCTGGCTGGCTGCATGAGCCATACACATAAGATATGCCATTAAAGGAGCACCTCCCGGTATTGCTGCAAAAGCCAGGGGTGTTCCCATTGCAATAGCACCGGTGGAGCCGCTGATTACAGTTGCAGTAAAAAATAAAAGGCCAAAGATCAGGTAAGTAGGCAGCGGCAGTTTTGCCATGGCATCTGGCAGAAGCAGCAGCACACCTGTGTAGGCGATCAGCTCTTTTAAGCATAATACAAGAAAGGTATTTCCCAGCATTTTCTTTTCAAAGGCAGAAAAAATAAATTGCTTTATTTCATCCGATGTTACCCGATAAATGATAATACTTAATACTATAGATACAAGAACAGATGTTACTACCTCAAAACGGAACACTAATATCAATATAAGGATAAGAAGCAGTGACCACAGATGTCGGATCAGATGGATAAAATCTCTCAGTCGATTGGTACTTGCCGGTGTTCCTGTATCATTTGGGATACGGCGCAGATATACTATGTATCCCAAACCTGCCAGTGCAAGGACCGGCACGATCATATATGTGATAAACTCTGAAATCTCCACTCCGGAAAGATTGGACATAAGAAGTACCGCAGTATAAGTAGGCAGCACACTTTCCGGTATGTGTCTGAACCAGCTGGCTGTAAAAGCCTGTTCTTTTGGATCTAAATATCCATCTGTAGCTTCTTTTACTATATCTGCACAAAGGATCATAGAAGCTGCAGAAGGCAGAAGACCGATAAAAAAAGCAGCTCCTGCTGTATTGATACGACGGTTATGAAAAATACCGTTTAAATCCTGCTGTGCCAGGCGGATCTGACTGCGGGACTCCAGTATCCTCTGTAAAAACGTGATCAGATACAATGACAGCAATACCGATAAGGAAGACCCGTTTGTTATGACGCTGACTATTTTACTTCCGATCACCGGCACCGGAATATGAAACAGTACAGCAGTTATAATCATTCCTCCTAAAATCGCCTGATACAGCGGCCGCCCCAGCGCCAAGATCAGTATAATGGCTGCAAATACAATACCTAAAAAAGCAATTTCCATGATGTGTATTCCTCCTGTATAAATCAAATATGCTTCTGTATTTCCTGCGCTTGAGTTTACATAGATTTCTTCTGTATTGCAAGTTATAAACTTTTTTATGAGTCACTATTAAATTTCATAGTGACATTTTACACCGAATGCCTAAAAAGAGCATGTTCCCGATTTTAGAAACATGCTCTGAACGCTCTTATTCGCTGTCTATTATTCTTCATCTTTCTACTGAGGACTAACAATCTTTCCTGCAATTGCACAATTGGCAGCAGTCTTTGGGGAAGCCAGATAGATCTGTACTTTTGAAGTACCCATACGGCCTAAGAAGTTGCGGTTATTGGTTGCAACCACACGTTCACCGTCTGTTAATATACCACCGGTTCTTCCGCAGCACAGGCCACAGCCAGGATGGGTGATGATAGCTCCAGCCTCTGCCAGTGTATCCAGGATACCCATTTCATCTGCCTGTCTGTAGATCTTACGGCTGGCAGGTGTAACGATGAGTTTTACGAAATTTGCTACCTTCTTGCCCTTTAAAACCTCAGCTGCTGCTGCCAGATCCTCTAAACGGCCATTGGTGCAGGAACCGATAAATACCTGGTCGATCTGCGTGCCTTCCAGTTCGCTTACGTTGCGGATCTTGTCTACCTGGGACGGACATGCCATAACCGGTACAAAATCCTCTGCTTTATATTCTATTACCTTGCAGTAGGTCGCGTCTGCATCTCCTACCAAACTCTTCTGGTAATCATTTAAAGTGATATCGCAGTATTCTGCGGTCTTTTCATCCGGTGTAAACAGAGCACATTTAGCACCTGCTTCAATCGCCATATTGGAAATGGTCATACGGCTGGCAACGGTCATGTTCTCCACTGCACTTCCGGAAAATTCCAGGGCCTTGTAGGTAGCGCCGTCTGCTCCCAGATCACCGATCAGACGTAAGATCACGTCCTTTGACATTACATTTTCAGGTAGCTTTCCGTTGATCACAACTTTAATGGTCTCCGGCACCTTGATCCACATAGTTCCGGTTCCTAAAATACTTGCCATTTCTGTATAGCCGATACCGGAAGAGAAAGCGCCTACACAACCGTAGGTAGTGGTATGGCTGTCTGTACCAAATGCAATATTACCTGGCTTTACATAGCCTGCTTCTGTCATCAGCTGGTGGCAGATACCATCGCTTCTGTGTACATGGGTCATTCCATATTTTTCAGCAAAGGCATCACCTGCATGGAAGTGTCTGGTGTCATCTAACTGACTGGCAGGTACCAGATGGTCGTAGATCAGAACTACTTTATCCGGATCCCAAAGCTTCTCAAAGCCCATTTCCTTGAATTTTTCCGCTACAAAAGGGATAAATATATCATGGATCATGACACGGTCCACATTTACAGTCACAATATCTCCCGGCTTTACTTCTTTGCCGGTATTATGCTCTATGATCTTTTCAATTACTGTCTTTCCCATTTCTTACACACCTCACTTCTCTTTCTTAATCCAGACCATTCAATTTGCGCATAGCCTTTACCAGACCGCCTGCGCGGATAATGCTCATCAGGTTCTCTGGAAGAGAGGCGATTGGGTATGTTTTTCCATTGTAATCCACATGCTCGTTCATTACAACAGAGATGGTATCTCCCTCTTTGATATCATCATAGAGCGTTGGCTGCTCGATCAGAAGCAGACCGTTGTTGATAGAATTGCGGAAGAAGATCCTTGCAAAGGATTTTGCGATCACGCACTGAACTCCCAGTGCTTTGATGATCTCCGGCGCCTGCTCTCTGGAAGAGCCGCAGCCGAAGTTCTTTCCTGCAACAATGATATCTCCCGGCTTGATCTGTGCTGCCAGTTCCGGGCGCAGTGGAGAAAATCCGTACTGTTTCATATCCTCTATCGTCTTTAATGCAAGGTATTCTGTTGGGATAATGATATCGGTATCAATATCATCTCCTAAAACCCATACCTTTCCTGTCATTTTATCCATTTTTCTATATCCTCATATCTTTGATTTTTGATTACCTTACGTCCTCAGCCAACGCGATCTGTCCTGCAATGGCAGAAGCAGTAACCGTAGCCGCAGAACCTAAGTATACCTTGGAGCTTGGATGTCCGGCACGGCCTTTGAAGTTTCTGGTACCGGTACTGATCAGGACTTCATTTTCACCGATCACGCCCTGACAGCTTCCCCAGCATACGCTGCAGTTCGGATTCATAACAATAGCGCCTGCTTCCATGAAAATATCGATCAGGCCTTCCTTTAATGCCTGACGGTAAACCGTCTGGCTGGCCGGAACTACCAGGAAACGCACCTTTTCTGCTACTTTCTTTCCCTTGATAATAGAAGCACCTACTCTTAAATCTTCAATACGTCCATTGTTGCAGGAGCCTAAGAATGCTTCGTCGATTTTGATTCCACGAACTTCTTCTGCCGGAACTACATTATCCACAAAATCTGGTTTTGCAGCCACAGGACGTACCTTGGATAAGTCAAAGGTATATTCTCTTGCATAAACAGCGTCCGGATCACTCTTGTATACAGCCTTTGGTTTTCTGCCATGTGCTTTAAGATACTCTAATGCCTTTTCATCTGCCTCGAAAATTCCGGTCTTTGCACCGGCTTCTACTGCCATGTTGCAAAGTACCATACGTTCGCTGATGCTTAAAGTTTTGGCGCCTTCTCCTGTAAATTCCATTACCTGATAATTACATCCGTTGGCACCGATCTCTCCGATGATAGTTAAGATCAGATCTCTTGCATAAACGCCTTCCGGCAGTTTTCCTACTAAGTTAAATTTTACAGTCTCCGGAACCAGTACCCAGGATTTTCCAGTTACCATTCCATAAAGAAAGTCGGTACATCCAACGCCGGTACCGAAAGCGCCTAAAGCGCCATAAGAACAGGTATGGCTGTCTGCTCCGAAGATCAGCTCACCGGAACATACATAATTTTCCATCATGACCTGATGGCACACACCTTTGCCTTCCCAGAAATCAATGTTATTTTCCTTTGCGAAATCACGCATCTTCTTCTGAGATGCTGCTGTTTTCGGGCAGTCAGAAGGTACGTTGTGGTCTACGATAAATACTACCTTTTTTGCGTCAGCAATATGTGGTTTCTTTAATTTGTTGTGATACATATCCACAGTCAGATGTGTGGTACCGTCATTGCTCATTAAACGATCTAATGTCACTGTATGAATATCTCCCGGTTTTACGCTTTCTACACCGGCTGCTGCTGCTATGATCTTTTCTGCAATCGTCATTCCCATTTTCCTACTCCTCCTCACGGTTTAATGAGGCGATCAGTCCGCCCTGGTTTAAGATATTCTGCATATATTCCGGCAGTTTGGTGCAGGAATAGGTCTTGCCATTTGCCCGGGCAGTTCCATCTGACATAGAAAGTTCCATGGCATCGCCGGTGTTTACCTCATCCGGCAGCTCCTTACAGACAATAACAGGAAGTCCGATATTAATAGCATTTCTGTAAAAAATTCTTGCAAAAGATTTTGCAACTATAGCCTGTACACCTAATGCCTTTAAAACGCCTGGTGCCTGCTCTCTAGAAGAACCGCAGCCAAAGTTTTCACCACCCACGACGAAATCTCCCGGTTTTACTTTTTTAGGGAAATCCGGGTCTAAAGACTCAAAAGCATGCTCCTTCATTTCTTCTAAGTTTGGTAAGAGCAGATACTGTGAAGCAATGATCTGATCTGTATCAAGGTCATTATGAAATTTAAAAATGGTTCCTTTTGCCATGACATGTATTCCTTTCTTAAAGCCATCTTTTCCAGGCTTGTTTTTTCTGTGTTTTCTACTGATACGTAGTATACCATAGGATAACCTATAATGGAAATGGCGCTTATTGATATTTTTCATAACTTCAGGTTATAAAAAAGCTGCTGCATATGAAATATATATCTATATGCAACAGCTTTTTATTTTCCTTCTTATTCGGTTTTAAAAATATTTCTTGCTTCCCCAAAGATTACTTCTCTTAAGATCCAGGTATTCGTTGTAGGCTTTTTCCAGTATCTGCTTTTCATTGGAAAACTTCAGCAGATGGTATGCCTCATAAAACTTATAGTATCCGGAATCCAGAAAGTATTCTTCCCGCTGTGGTTTACTGTAGTAGCTGTCAGCCATCATCAGATACCAGTGTACATCTTTTTCCACCACATCCTGGGGTGTATTAAAAGTATACTGGCTTTTTCCGATGTATTTGATAATGGACGCACTGACTCCGGTCTCTTCTTTTACTTCCCGAAGTGCTGTCTCCTTATACTCTTCACCAGCTTCTACTGTTCCCTTAGGCAGGACCCAGCCCTCATATTTGTTCTTATAATTCTTATACAGGACCAGAATCTTCCCTCGAAATATAACCACACCGCCGCAGCTCGTTGCTTCAATCATTGCAATTCCTCCCGGTTTTGGTGTGAATCTGAATAACTGGTCTTAGTATACAACGTTTGAGGGTTATATGCAAGAAGGAAATCTATGTATGAAACAGATGCGGCATTTTTGAAACCGAAAGTGCCGTAAAGATCTTCTCATCTGTAATAGGCAGTTCTCTGATCCTTACACCTACTGCATTGTACACTGCATTCGCAATAGCCGGTGACGGGGTGTTGATAACAATCTCACCAATCGATTTTGCACCAAACGGACCCGTTGGCTCGTAACTGCATTCAAAATCCACCTGAATTTTTCCGATATCCAGACGGCTTGGTACTTTGTACTGCATAAAGGAGTTTTCATGAACGCGGCCATGGTCGGAATAGGTTACATCCTCATACATCGCCATACCGATCCCCTGGGTCAGGCCACCTTCTGTCTGTACTCTTACCAGATTCTCATTTAATGGAGTTCCACAGTCTACAGCTGCTGCAAACTGAAGCAGTTCCATATGTCCGGTTTCTGTATCGATTTCCACTTCTGCAGCACCTGCCATAAATGGTGGCGGTGAAACCGGTGAAGAATGGGATTCTGTAGCCTGAAGAGCTTCTTCATTAAAACACATGGCCCTGTTTCCAACGTCCTTTAATGTGATCTGTGCCGGTTCGCCTTCAGGGGCATTTAATCTTCGCACTGTTTTTCCTGCAAACTCCAGTTCATCCTCCGAGCAATTCAGATACTCTGCTGCCTTCTTTAATATTTTCTTTTTCAGTGACTCACAGGTCTTTACTACTGCCCCGCCTGTTAAATAAGCAGTACTTGAAGCATAAGAGCCGGAGTCATATGGAGAAATATCCGTATCAACACCGTAAACTACAATATCATCCAGTTCACAGTCCAGACACTCTGCCGCGATCTGAGCCAGTGTGGTATCACAGCCGGTACCCATATCAGCCGCACCAATGGTCATGCTGTAAAAACCGTCATCATTTACCTTAATGGTAACGCTTCCCACGTCTACACCGGAAATCGCAGATCCCTGCATAGCCATCGCAAGACCTACTGCCCTTACTTTGCCATTTCCCATGTCTTTTCTTGGATACTTTTCATCCCAGCCGATCATTTTCATGACCTTGTCCACGCAGCGGTCAAGGGCACAGCTGTTGGCTGTTTCCCCATAGTAAGCAGGCATCACCTGTCCCTGGCGCACCATATTTTTCTTTCTAAGTTCGATTGGGTTCATTCCCATCTGAGCTGCCAGTTCGTCCATAGCAGACTCTACTGCAAAAATGCCCTGTGTTGCGCCATATCCACGGTAAGCACCTGCAGACATGCGGTTGGTATAAACTACATCATAAGCAAAGCGGAATGCCTTTGGTGTACCATACATAGGAATGGATTTGTGGCCGGAAAGACCTACCGTTGTTGGTCCATGTTCACCAAATGCACCTGTATTAGACAATGTATACACATCCATTGCCTGTAAAATACCATTGTCATCGCAGCCGATCTTTACCTTTACTTCCATTTCATGACGGGGAGAAGAAGCGATCTGAGACTCATAACGACTGTAAATAATCTTGGCTGGTTTTCCTGTCTTCATGGTAACAATAGCCGGATAAACCTCTGCTACTACCGTCTGCTTTGCGCCAAAACCACCACCGATCCTTGGCTTGATGACGCGGATCTTTGACTTTGGCACATCCAGCGCATGAGCCAGAATACGGCGCACATGGAAAGTGATCTGAGTGGAATCTACTACATTTAAACGCCCGTATACATCCATGTAGGTAAATGCACGGAAAGTCTCCATCATAGCCTGTTGATTCGCCTTGGTGTGGTATGTTTTTTCTACAATATGGCTGCAACCTGAAAATGCCGCCTCCAGATCTCCATGAGTCTCACCGCCGCTGGCACATAAGTTTCTCTTATTATCAGCGCCTACATTACACAGGGCTTTCCAGCTGTCCTCCGGATGTACCAGGATCTTGCCATCCTTGGAGTCATGCATATCTAAAACAGGCTCTAACACCTGATATTTCACCTTAATAAGGCGCATTGCATGGTCTACTGCAGCTTCTGTCTCACCTGCGATAATTGCCACTGCATCACCTACAAAACGTACTCTCTGATCCAGTATTAGCCGGTCATAGGGACTTGGTTCCGGATAAGTCTGTCCGGCCATGGTGAAACGTTTCTGTGGAACATCTTTCCATGTAAGAATACATTCAATCCCCGGAACTCTGGAAGCTACCTTGCAGTCAATCTCCTGGATCAGTGCATGTGCATGAGGGCTTCTCAGGACCTTTACGATCAGGCAGTCTTTTAATGCCAGGTCATCGGTATACACCGGTTTACCTGTTACCAGTGCCTTTGCGTCTTTTTTTACAACAGGTGCGCCAATTATACGAAATTTCTTTCCTGTGACAGGATTGATCTGGGTATATTCCATTTTCTTATGCCTCCTTTCCGCTCTGCTTCATATCCAGATATTTTTTTACAGCCCGCAACTGGGACATATATCCGCTGCAGCGGCATAAATTTCCGGAAAGATATTCTTTGATATCTTCTTCATCCGGATCTTTTAATTCTTTTTCCATGGCAAGAACGTTCATGATAAAGCCCGGATTACAAAAACCACACTGTTCTCCGCCCTCTCTTGCTAAAAACATGCCAAATTCTTCGGCCTCCTTCTGCAGACCTTCCAGTGTAGTCACATGGCGGCCGTCTGCACGGATCGCAAGTGTGGAACATGACAAAATCGGCTTTCCATCCAGCCATACCGTGCAAAGGCCGCAGTTTGCTGTCTCACAGCCTCTCTTTACACTGTAGCAGCCCAGACCACGTACCAGATCCAATAACAGCACATCCGGTCTTACATCTGTCTCTACCTGTTTTCCATTTAAGCGAAATGAAAGTCTCATCCCCGACCCACGCTCCTTCCTTTGATCTGCTCCATAAGACGGCGGGTGTAAACAGCTGCCAGAGTCTTTCTGTAAGCACCGCTGGCACGCACATTGTCACCATAGGTAAATGCATCTGCCGCTTCTTTTGCCATTTCTTTTAAGGTATCAAAATCATCCTCTGTAATGATCACTGCCTTTGCTTTTGCAGGTCTTGCCCCAACGGATACAAACCATTTGCTTCCAAGATTAGAAACACAGCAGGCGATCACCGGAAAGTCAGTACGAGAATTGCGCTGGCTGGTATAAGCAGCCTTTCTTCCGTCTTTCTTTATAATAATACGGACCAGGATATCCTTCTGATCTCTTCTTACAGGTCTGGCTGCAAATTCAGAAAGGGGAACGGTTCCCTCGTGATACAGTTCCACATAAGCATCCAGTGCCAGCAGGCAGGTCAGTATATCAGAAAATCCGAAACGTGCAAAAATACTGCCTCCTACCGTAGCGCAGTTTCTCATCTGTACGCCAACGATATTTCTGGTACATTCTCTGAAAATACCATCAAAATACCGGTTCAGCCCTTCATGGGTCTCTAACTGGCGTAAACTGCACATACAGCCAATGGAAAACTCTCCTTCTTTTTCTTCAATTACATCCAGTCCAAGCCCGGACAAATCTACAATAGTACGCTTGGTAATATGAGTCATTTTCATCCATACCATTCCGCCTACTACCAGACTGCTTCGCTTCTGACAAAGCTCATATGCCTCTGCCAGGTCGCTTACCTTAACATAATCATCTGCTCGGAACACCTGTTTTTCTCCCTTCGTATCTTTGTGCTAATAAATATTAATAAGCATTTCTAATAAATAATCTGTCTTTTAGTAGAATTCAAAACAAAACAGGCAGATTATAACACGAAATCTGCCTGTTTTCCATAGAAAGCGTTATTCTTTTTAAAGATTATCTCGACATATATATATCAAACAACTGTCTTGCAATCGGTCCTGCCACTTTACCACCGCTGCCGGACTCTTCCACCAGGACCGTAACAACGATCTTCGGTGACTCCACCGGTGCAAAGCCGGTGAACCATGCGTGTGTTTCTTTTCCTGTTTCAAACTCAGCGGTTCCCGTTTTGGCGGCTACTGTATAAGCATCGGTTCGAACAGAAGAACCGGTTCCTTCAACCACTACATCCCGCATCAGCTCTGTCAGATTGGCTGCTTCTGTAGCTGTCATAAGACTTCCCCCTGTAGCAGGAAGAAACTTTTTCACCTCTTCGCCCCCTACGCTGACTACCCGGTCCAACATATAAGGCTTCATAAGAGTTCCCCCATTGGCAATAGCCGCTGTGATCAGGGCATTATGAAGAGGTGTGATCAGTGTAGTTCCTTGTCCAATGGAGGTCTGTAAAATCTCCCAGGTTCCAGCTCCTTCTTCCATATTAAAAGAGCTTTCCTTGTAGGAATAACCAGACAACGGCAATGGATGATTAAACAGCAATTCCTCTGCCGTGGAATGGAACTTATTCAGATCCAAATTCAGACCCAGACTGGCAAATGCCCCGTTGCAGGAATTAGCAAAAGCTTTCACAAAATCCTGGCTTCCATGTGCTTCACTGTGGAAGCATTTAATGGAATAATCCCCATTGTGATAAACACCATTACAGTCAAACTGAAAATCCTTATAATCATCCGGGTGTTCCCGCATATATTCCAGTGCCGTCACGATCTTAAAAGTAGATCCAGGGGGATATAATCCGGCAGTTGCACGGTTTACCAGATTTCCCTGATCATTAGAACTGTCTGTAAGAGCCGCCCAATCCTGAAGAAGTGTATTTGGATCGTATCCTGGTTTGGAAACCATTGCCAGGATCTTTCCTGTATCTGGTTCCATAGCAATCACTGCTCCTCGTCTGTCGCCCAACGCTGCATAAGCCGCCTGCTGCAGCTCCATATCCAGAGTGGTAACCACACTGTCTCCCAGATTTTTTTCGCCTGCCAGCTCATTTCCCGCCTGCTCCACCAGATTTACGTGAGAACTTAAAAGATAGAAGTTTGCCATGGCCTCTATTCCCGTTTTTCCTTTGGAGGAATAGCCTACCGCATGATCAAATACATCTCCATAGTTGTAAACCCTTGTTTCATTTCCCGCATCATCTGTATCAGTCTCCGCCAGTACCGTTCCGTCTGATGCCAAGATACTGCCTCTTACAATGCGGTCTGAAAAACTGTCCAGTCTGGCATTGTAAGGATTATTGATCACATCTTCACTTTTCATCTGAAGAAAATATCCCATGTAAACAGCCAGTGCAAGAAACAAAGCCACACATACATAAGTGATCGCCAGAACCTTTGAATTGGGGTCATATACCCTTTGGGGATTAACCGACTTCCAGGTACCTTTTTCTGCACCTTTTCTGGTATCTTTCTTTATATCTTTTTGAGCATTTCTTTTTGTATCTTTACCTGTATTTTTATCCACGCTTTTCTTTGTGGTCTGTTCTTTCTTTTCAGCTGTGTCTTTCTTTCTGGAGACAGGTTCTCTTCTTGTACTTTTTTTCAATTCTTTCATTCTTCCTGCTCCTCCATTTCTTCCATCTCTTCCTCATCATTACGCTTAATAATGTAAAGCCCCTGGATAATACTGAATAACAGGAATGTTGTCACAATAGAGCTTCCTCCATAGCTTACAAACGGAAGTGTCACACCTGTAGACGGAATAAATTTTGTCACACCGCCTACTGTAAGGAATACCTGGACCACATATTCCATTCCCAGTCCCACTGCCAGCATCTTATAAAACATGGCATTCATTTTTGTAGCAATCATCATAAACTGAATAAAGCAGCCCAGACAGATAAGAAGCACGCAGATTGCGAAAATGCCACCCATTTCTTCGGAAATAGCTGCAAAAATAAAGTCCTTTTCCACAACCGGTATCCTGTTTGGCATTCCCTGGCACAATCCCATACCGAACCAGCCACCTGTTCCAATGGCAAAAAGAGACTGGGTGATCTGGTAACCTGTATTATCAATGTCTGCCCATGGATTTTTCCACGCTGTAAATCTGCGTCTTACATGATCAAAAAGGGTATAAGCAACAGATGTGGCCCCCTTTCCAAGAATTCCTGCTGCGATCAGGTACAACCAGTTTCCCGTAGCAATAAACAGCATGATCACATAACTCACAAAGAAGATCAAGGCACTTCCCAGATCCTTTGACAATACCAGGATCACCACATGAAGAGCTGCTATCATCGTAGTAATGCATATATTTTTAAAATCCAGGGATTGGTAAAACATGGAAGCTACAAAAAATACAAAACTGATCTTTACAAATTCGGACGGCTGAATGGAGATTCCGCCAATGGTCAATGACAGCTGGGCACCGAAACTTTCATTTCCTGCCACCCATACTAAAAGCAAGGCTGTCAGACCGATTCCCGCATAAAGCCACTGAAATTTGTACAGCTGCCAGAACCGTTCCATAATAAAGGGAACCAGCCAGGAAATCACTGCAGCCACTGCTACGATCACAAACTGTTTAAAAGCCTTGTCAATCCCCTTATCTAAGGACAGTCTGGTGAGCATGATAAAACCGCAGGCTAACAGCATGCAGCAGTTATTTACCAGAAGTCTTGATACATTTCTGTAAATAAACCGGTAAATGTAAATGTACAACAGAAAAAACACCACCTGTCCCACATAAAATACCAGCAACATCCGCCTCAGTGTCTCATCTTCTGTTTTCAGGTACATCACCAAATATGCGAGAAAATGCAGCAAAAACATAGCCCGGTTCTGTCTTGCACACACTTTTCTCTTCCGTTCCAGATCCTGGAAGGAAAAGAAACGGAAATTGGCATAGGTATAAATGGCCATCAGCAATATCATCAGATATTTGGATACTTCCATGATCAGATTTGTCATAGGCTATTCTACTCCCCGTCTGAAATGTCCTCTTGTAAAATCTTTTACAGGTTCTGCTGCGTCTCTTCCTTCTATAAAAGAAGCAGCGAAAGCTTCCAATATCTTTTTTGTCTCCTCTTTCTTTTCTTTAGTAAAGGAAAGACGCAAAGAAGTCAGGTTCAGTTCCTTTACGGCCTCTTCATTTCCAAATAAAGATAATGGCAGCGGATTTAAAATAGTATTATAACAGAAATTGCAGTGTGCCTTTAAGGTAAGCCCGGCCCCTGTACGGTCTTTCATCAAAAGGTGTTCCCTTTTGGCTGTACATCCTTTTAATGTTTTTACCACACACTGGGCTGAGACCATCATAGGAGCATGTCCATAAATGATCATCTCGTCTGCCAGATTTTCCTTTTCACAGGCTTTTGCCACGGCCTTTAACTCTCTGTTGTTTAATTCCCATGGCATGGTAACAAATTCCGGTCCCATTTCTTTTAATGTGTGTACTGTTTCCCGGTTCCATGCATACACAGAAGCATCCAGTGCAAATGGGATATGGATATTTTCTTCCTTTAACCAGGAAACTTCCTCCAAGGTGCGTGCTAACACACCTGTAAAACCTGCATTTTCCATATGTTTTCTGTTTTTAGAAAAGAATTCCATTGCATGGGTACGGAAAATATGTGGCAGTGTAAGGAAACATTCTTTTTCTCTTGCTTCACACTGCTTTACGATTTTCCCCCACTGATCTGGTTTAAATCCATCTGCATCAATATAAATGCGTTTTACGGCATCACAGGATAATGCAGGCTCTAATTGACATTCTTCTTCCAGAGAGGCTGTTAGGAAGACGGAGCCGGGAATGTTCTCGGAAGCAGCCTTCACGACAGCAGACATCCCACATTCTGTCTTCACAGACGCATCTGCAATTTTTTCTGCATCAACGCCTGTATTTACTTTTCCTGTATCCTCTGACCCGATTTTTCTCTCCCATTTAGCCTGAATCCCTTCTGTCAATTTCTCAAAGCCATCTCTTCGAAGCTCATTTAATGCCTGTACCGGCAGAAAGATATTTCCCTTTATTTCAATATCCAACTGCTCAAAGTAAAAAGAGGTAGCACCGGTCTTATTTAACTGCTTACGCACTTTTTCCTCTGTTGCAGGCTGGTTCTGGGCACTCTGGCAGATCTGACCTTCTACCTTTACAGCCACATCTTTCTGGATCAGTTCCAGAACTGCCGGCTTTCCCTCTTCAAAGCAAGCATTTCCCAAAACCGGTTCCTTTTTTTCTTTGTTTACATAATTTTCATCCAGAAAATCAAATAGTTTCTGGTTTCCTTCACGGAACTCCGGTTTTTCTTTTAAAGCAACCATATCTTTACCA
>CAVFER010000003.1:30782-60199 GCA_963621525.1 bacterium
GGTAAAACCTCCCCGGTCAAAAAGATCCAGCAGTTCCTTTTTGTCTTCCGGATCTACATAATAGCCATCTTTGCCATAGGCTTCATATAAATCCAGATATTTTCTGTAAATACGGACTACTCCTGCTGTATATCTTGGACTCTTCATACGTCCTTCGATCTTTAAGGAATAAACTCCAGCTTCTAAGATCTCCGGCAGAATATCCAGTGTACAAAGGTCTTTTAAACTTAAGACAAACTTCTGGTTTTCTTTATTTAAGCTTTTTCCTTCTGCTTTATCTCCTTCCCATACACGATAAGGCAGACGGCATGGCTGGGCGCAGCGTCCTCGGTTGCCGCTTCGACCGCCGATCAGACTGCTCATGAGGCACTGGCCGGAATAACAGTAGCACAACGCACCGTGGACAAAGGTCTCAATGTCCATTCCTGTTTCCTTATAAATGCGTGAGATTTCTTCCAATGACAGTTCTCGGGCCGGAACCACACGGCAGCAACCCATTTCCTTTAACATCTTAGCGCTGTATGCACTGGTAACCGTCATCTGTGTGCTGGCATGAAGTTCCATTCCCGGAAATGCCCCTTTCATTACCTGAAGGGCCCCCAGATCCTGAACAATCACGCCATCCAGACCTGCTTCATAATAAGGCTTCATGTAATCACAAAGCTCATCCAGCTCTTTTTCTTTAAATAATGTATTAACTGTCATGTATAGACGACAGCCATGAAGGTGAGCATAGCGGATTGCTTCCACCATCTCTTCTCCTTCTGCGTTTTGTGCATAAGCTCTTGCACCAAAACGGCTGCCGCCCATATAGATAGCATCCGCTCCCGCTGCCACTGCCGCCTTTAAGCTGTCAAAGGAACCCGCCGGTGCTAAAAGCTCTGCTTTTCTCTTATTGATCATGATCTTAAACCTTTCCTGATAGGTGAAAAAAAGAGGCGACTGCAAACGATAGCGCGCCCCCTTTTATTTTATCTGAATTTTATCTGCGTCCGTTTCTATGAGAACCGGCTTTTCTGGCTGCCTGAAGGGCTTTTCTGGCAAGTTCCCTGTCAGAAAGTTTGGCCTGGAAGGAAGGATTTTGTAACGGCTGTTCTGTCTGAACGAAGCCTTCCTGTGGCTGTTCTGTTACAACAGCCTGACCTGAAGCCTGTCCCATCTCATCTGCTGGTTCATATTCGGCTTCATTTACAGGCTCATTTCTTTCGATCACAGTATCTACCACTTCATCTTCCACTGCTTCCTCTTCTTGCGTTTCAGTAGCTAAAGCCTGTGCCGCCTGCTTTTTAGCCGCACGTAATTCCCGCTCTGTCTTTGAAAGCTTTGCAGATAACTCCTGAAGCTGACGCTGGCGTTCTTCTAAATCCTTTAAAACACCGTCTAACTTCATCTGGGTGCTTACTAACTCATGTTTTAAGCTGTAAGTTTCCTTTTCCATCCGATCTTTCTGTTCTTCCATCTGGTCTGCGTTTTCTTTTGCCTTAAAATAATCATCAGCAACGTTTAATAAAAGCATCAGCTGCTGATAATCCGCACTCTGTTTGCCAAAACCAGGAATTGCATGCATGGTAGTAATCTTTTCATTTACATAGCTGGCTGCTCTCTGAAGATATGCTTCATCTTCATTTCCGCCTAAAGTATATATTTTTCCGTCAATTAAAACCTGTGTATAATTCTTTGTATCCATTCTGATCTTTCATCTCCTGACTATAGGGTACATTTGCATTTCGTTAAAAGGATACCACATTTTTACTTCATTTCCAAGCCTAAATGGCGATAGGCATTTTCCGTAGCCATTCTTCCTCTTGGTGTCCTGTTAATAAGGCCATTCATCAGAAGATATGGTTCATAAACATCTTCCAGTGTTCCCGCATCTTCTCCCAAAGCGGCTGCTAACGTATCCAGCCCTACAGGACCCCCTGAAAACTTTTCAATGATCATCAAAAGGATGTTCCTGTCATTCTGATCCAGTCCCATTTTGTCCACATCCATAATATCCAGGGCAAAATCTGCTACTTCTTTTGTTATCACACCATCATATTTTACCTGTGCGAAATCCCTTACTCTCTTTAAAAGGCGGTTTGCCAGTCGCGGGGTTCCTCTGGAGCGCTTTGCCAGTTCAACTGCCCCTTCAGGTTCTATCTCCACTCCCAGGATTGCAGCCGAGTGCCGGATAATTGTACACAGTTCCTTCGGGGTATAAAATTCCATCCTCTGTACTACACCAAAACGGTCTCTTAAAGGTGCAGATAAAAGTCCCGCTCTGGTAGTGGCTCCTACTAATGTAAAATGAGGCAGTTCCAGACGGACAGACCGGGCACTGGATTCTTTTCCCAGCATAATATCAATGGCAAAATCTTCCATGGCCGGATAGAGGACTTCCTCTACCTGGCGGTTTAGCCGGTGGATCTCATCTACAAAGAGAACATCCCCCTCCTGGAGATTATTTAAAATAGCCGCCATTTCTCCCGGCTTTTCAATCGCCGGACCACTAGTCACTTTCAGCCTTGTTCCCATCTCATTGGCAATGATGCCGGAAAGTGTGGTCTTTCCAAGTCCAGGGGGACCATAAAATAATACATGGTCCAAGGCTTCCCCTCTGCTTTTTGCCGCTTCTATATATATTTTCAGGGTGGATTTGATCTTTTCCTGTCCTACATAATCACTGAGACACTGGGGACGCAGGGTGGTCTCTATGCGTGCATCCTCTTCCGTTGCCTCTGTTGTAATAATTCTTCGTTCCATATATACCTCAAATTATGATGTTGGGGTCAAAAGGTATCCTGCCCCCTCTGATACCGAATTGCTATTACAGAAAACTCAAATGCTTCAGCGAAGCTTTTAATATGTCCTCTACACTCATATTTTCTGTGATCTCTACTTTCTTTACTGCCTTGGAAGCTTCCATATTTGTATAGCCAAGGGCCGTCAGAGCCGTCACTGCTTCTTTTGCAGAAACCGCCATACCTGCTGCCGATACACCTGTATCAGAACCGGAAGCATCTTCCTTTTCGCCTCCAAAGGAAGCCAGCATCACTTCCTCTAAATCTACCTTATCCTTAAGATCTAAGATCAGTCTCTGGGCAGTCTTTGCTCCAATTCCCGGTGCTTTTGAAATGGCCTTTGCGTCTCCGTTTACAATAGCGATACGCAGATCATCCGGCCGCATAATAGAAAGGATACCAAGTGCCCCCTTAGGGCCGATACCATTGACCCCAAGCAGCTGTTTAAACATTTCCCGGTCCTGTCTGTGCAAAAAACCATATAAAGTCATGGAATCCTCCCGCACCTGGAAATAGGTATAAACGGTCACTTCTTCCCCTAATGCCGGAAGTTCTTCCAAAAGAGAAACAGGTACATGGACTGCCAGCCCGATACCTCCGGTCTCCACTACGATCGTATCATCTTCTACTGCCCCAAGGGCACCTT
Source organism: bacterium (assembly GCA_963621525.1). Lineage (GTDB taxonomy): Bacteria > Bacillota > Clostridia > Lachnospirales > Lachnospiraceae > Enterocloster. Next base: position 34,212 of record CAVFER010000003.1, read on the forward strand.
TTATATATGAAATCATCTGTTTCTACATTTCCTTTATCTAAATCCGCGCCAAATGGCGATATTTCATCTTTTATCAATCATAACATAGACCTCGCTTCAATGCAAGCAGGGTATCGAACAAATATTCGATATGGTTTTCTTGCAATTATTTTTAAAATCCGCTAAACTAAGGACAGTTTCCGCTCCCGCATTCCAAACCGGAACATGACGTAACGGACCAGAAAGGATTTTTATGATCACCATTAAGCATCCCATTGACTTCCCGAATACCTACCCCTTAGACCGTATCGGACCTTTAAGAGATATTTTATTTTTTGATATAGAAACCACCGGCTTTTCCGGTGAAACTTCCCAGCTGTATCTCATTGGCTGTACTTACTTTGACGGCTTTGGCTGGAAGCTGATCCAGTGGTTTGCTGATACGAGACAGGCGGAAAAAGAGCTTTTAAATGCCTTTTTTGAGTTTTTAAAACGGTTTAAGATCCTGATTCATTTTAATGGGGACCGTTTTGATATCCCCTATCTTTTAAAATGCTGTGAACGTCTGGAGCTTGACTACCATTTTGATGATATGATCAGCATCGACATTTTCAAAAAGATCAAACCATACAGAAAACTTTTAAAACTGGAAAATATGAAACAAAAGTCCATTGAACAGTTTTTAGGAGTACATAGAGAGGACAAATATAATGGCGGACAGCTGATTGAAGTTTACCTGGACTATCTGCACACCCACGAAAAGTTCCTCTTTGACCTGTTGATTCTGCATAATGCAGACGACCTTCGGGGAATGCCCTCTATTCTTCCTATCTTAAATTATGCAGATCTGTTTGAGTCAGAGTTTACTCTTTGCAGTCACAAGCTGTATTCCTATACAGACGAAACCGGATACTCCCACCCTTTTGTCAACCTTTTGTGGGAAAGTCCCTACCGTGTTCCCATTCCTCTGGAATATACGGTAAATCCTGTAAGTCTGGAGCTGCATGACAACTATCTGGCCTGCAATCTAAACCTGTATAAAGGCACTCTAAAATATTTCTATCCGGATTACCAGAATTATTATTACCTGCCTTTGGAAGATACAGCGATCCATAAAAGCATTGGAGAATATGTAGACCGTTCTGCACGGAAAAAAGCCACTGCCAAAAATTGTTACAGCAAAAAAGAGGGCTTATTCATTCCTCAGTTCGGCTCTCTGTGGGAACCTGCTTTTAGGGAAGATTATAAGTCCTCTCTCACTTATACGCTTTATGAAAATGAAACCTTATGGGCAGACGATGAGAAAAACTCTCACTATGCCCGTGACATTTTTACTTATCTGATCGGGCAGCTGTAGCTGCCGGCAGATTAAAAATATATAGGAGTAAAATATTATGAAGATCAGAACTGCAACATTAAATGACCTAGACGCATTAACTGCCGTAGAAGCAGAATGCTTCCCGGCTGCTGAGGCCGCCGCCAAAAAAGACTTTGAAAACCGCCTGGCTTATTATGCAGACCATTTCTGGCTGATGTTAGATGAAAATGATAAACTGATTGCCTTTGTAGACGGCATGGTAACAGACGAAGCTGACCTTACCGATGAAATGTATGAAAAGGGAGAAATGCACAATGAAAACGGTGCATGGCAGATGATCTTCGGGGTCAATACCATTCCTTCCTGCCGCAAAAAAGGCTATGCAGGCGAACTGATCAAGGCTGCTATTGAAGATGCCAGAAAACAGGGCCGCAAAGGCCTGGTACTTACCTGTAAAGACCAGCTGATCCATTACTACGCAAAATTCGGTTTCGTAAACGAAGGCGTTTCCCAGTCTGTCCATGGAAATGTGGTATGGTATCAGATGAGACTGACTTTTTAAACAGACCTGTATTCTGACCAAAAAGAGATCCTTTCAAAACAAGCTTAAGCTAAATCATCTTTCTTATCCACAGAGCGGTACTTGCGGCCATAAGCCATCAGTGCCGCTATTGTTTTGCCGTCTGTGATTTTCCCTGTGTAGATCATTTCTTCCAGATCTTTCAATTCCCATGCTTCCACTTCTATGACCTCGTCTTCATCTAAATGCTGGTGAGACGGGATCAGATTATGGGCCACGAAAATATCAATAGCTTCATCACAGAATGCCACCGTAGTATTTACACTTATTAAATATTCCAGCTTTTCGGTGCGAAAACCGGTTTCCTCTTCCAGTTCCCTGTAGGCACATTCGATCTTTGGCTCATCGGGAGCATCCAACTTTCCTGCTGGAATCTCCAGTGTATAACGGTTTAAAGCATTGCGATACTGGCGTACCATAAGGATTTTTCCCTCTGCATTTACCGGCAGAACAGCTGCCGCACCGTCGTGGTGGATAAAATCCCAGTGTGCCTCATGTCCATTTGCAAGAACTGTATCCTCATACATTTTCAGGATATTTCCCTGATATTTTAACCGGCGGTCAAGACGTACCACCGGCATTCCTTCATTTTCTACTTTTCCCATAGTTCTTTTCTTCTCCTTTTCTATGATCTTTTACATTTTCTTTCCCTTTTCATAGCTGGCATCTTCTGCCTTGATCACAGCATTTCTAAAGCCCCACTCTTCCAGTGCAGATACTCCGGCAATGGTAGTTCCGCCAGGTGAGCACACCTCATCCTTTAACTGCCCCGGATGCTTTCCTGTTTCCAGTACCATTTTAGCGCTGCCAAGAACAGTCTGGGCTGCCATCTGGTATGCCTTGGCTCTTGGAAGGCCGTATTTTACAGCACCGTCTGCCAGAGCCTCAATAAACATGTATACATAAGCCGGTGAACAGCCGCTGACGCAGCCGACGGCATCCATCATCCGTTCATCTACTACTTCCAGGCGCCCGCAGGCCTCAAATATCCCACAAAGCACTGCCTTTTCTGCATTGCTGTAACGTGCCTCCTCATATGCCATTCCAGTCATACCTTCGCCCAATAAGGCCGGTGTATTTGGCATGGTACGTACTACTCGCACCTTTCCGCCCAACCGCTCTGTAAGACTTAAAATAGTCTGTCCCGGTGCCAGTGAGATCACGATCTGATCTTCCTTTAATACAGGCCGGATCTCCTCAAATACTGTCTCAAAATACTGTGGCTTTACTGCCAGGATCACATACTCAGACTGTTTTACGCACTCTGCATTCGATGCCGCATGGGCCACTCCTGTCTTTTCAGTTACGGCTTCCATCTTTTCTTTGTGGGCTGCTGTAAATAATAAATCCTCCGGTTTATATACCCGTAAAAGTCCGTTTAAAATAGCAGATCCCATATTTCCCATTCCAATAAAACCGATCTTTGCCATATTTTCCGCCTCCTGCCATAGTTATGTCCATTTTAACGCACATACCCGTCCGCATATGCGGACGGGCAAAAACATTTCTATTCCACTTTCAATTACTTATCATACCCATCCATGATACCACAAAAATCAAACGTTGCAAAATAATCCTTCGGAGTTTCTGCGCGTCGGATCATCTGGACAGAGCCGTCTTCCTTTAATAACAGTTCTGCGGATTTTAACTTACCATTATAGTTATACCCCATTGCAAAGCCGTGGGCACCTGCATCATGGATCACTAAAATGTCACCCATTTTGATTTCAGGAAGCATACGATCGATGGCAAACTTATCATTATTTTCACAAAGAGAACCCGTGACATCGTACTTATGATCACAAGGCGCATCTTCTTTTCCAAGAACGGTAATGTGATGATAAGCACCATACATAGCCGGGCGCATCAGGTTTACTGCGCAGGCATCTACACCAATGTATTCCTTATGGGTATGTTTTTCATGGATTGCTCTGGTAACCAGGCTGCCATAAGGCCCTAACATAAAACGGCCAAGCTCTGTACACAGAGCCACATCATCCATTCCTGCCGGAACCAGAACTTCCTCATAAACCTTACGCACACCTTCTCCAATGGCCATAATGTCATTTGGCTCCTGATCCGGACGATAAGGGATACCAATGCCACCGGACAGGTTGATAAAGCTGATATGGGCACCTGTCTCTTCTTTTAATTTAACAGCCAGTTCAAAAAGAACCTTTGCAAGCATTGGATAATATTCATTAGTAACCGTATTACTTGCCAGAAAAGCATGGATACCAAAGTTTTTAGCGCCTTTGGACTTTAAGATCTTAAATGCCTCAAAAATCTGTTCTGTGGTCATACCATACTTTGCATCACCCGGATTGTCCATAATATCATTGCTGATCTTAAACACGCCGCCTGGATTGAAACGGCAGCTAATGGTCTCAGGGATAAATCCTAAAGTATCCTCCAGGCACTGTATATGGGTGATATCATCCAGGTTGATAATCGCGCCGATCTTATTTGCATAAGCAAACTCCTCCGGCGGAGTATCATTGGAAGAAAACATTATATCAGAACCGGAAAAGCCGCAGGCCTTTGACATCATTAGCTCTGTTAAAGAAGAGCAGTCAGTACCACAGCCATATTCCTGTAAAATCTTTAAGATAAATGGATTTGGTGTTGCTTTTACCGCAAAATATTCTTTATAGCCCTTATTCCATGAAAATGCCTGTTTCAGACGCTTCACATTTTCGCGGATACCCTTTTCATCATACAGATAAAATGGTGTTGGATAGATCTTGGCAATTTCTTCTGCCTGTGCCAGTGTAACAAATGGTTTCTTTTCCATAATCTTATCTCCTTTCCCAATGAGGGATATTTGCTTTACACAATGGTATTTTTATGCATTATTTATGCATATATATCAGAAAAAGTCTGCAAGGGAGTACCATTTCCTTTTTCGGATAATTGTACTCCCAGACAGACTTCTTTGTCCAGTATTATTTTAATGAATGTTTTGAAGATTGCGAGAGCACCAAGTGCGAAGCAATCTGGCAGCATTGGTCTAGTCCACACTTACTACTCGCATGATGTTGGTTGAAGCTGCTGCCTCATGACGTCTTTTATAAGTTACGACACCTGCAGTAATAACAACCAGATCTCCCGACTTGATCACGCTACTGCGCTTTAACTCTTCCAGAGAATTTTCAATCAGTTCATCTGTGCTTTCTGCACGACGAGACCATACAGGAGTTACTCCCCACTGGAGCATCATCTGACGGATCGTGGTGGTACTTGGGGACATACCGATGATACGTGCGGCCGGTCTCCACTTAGAAAGCATCATGGAAGTAAATCCTGTTATACTTGGAGCAATGATATAATCAGCATCAATATCATGTGCCGTTGAAACAGATGCCGAACATACTGCATTGGAAATGTTCTTCATATTTTCTTCCGTTACCTTGCGGATGCGATATGCACTATAATCCAGATAAGCTTCTGTCTCTTCCACGATGGATACCATCATCTTTAATGCGTCAACCGGATATTTACCCATAGCGGTTTCGCCGGACAGCATAACTGCGTCAGTACCGTCATATACAGCATTTGCAACGTCAGTAACTTCTGCTCTGGTAGGTCTCGGATTGCGGATCATAGAGTCTAACATCTGGGTTGCTGTGATAACCGTCTTGCATGCCTCATTACACTTGCGGATGATCTCTTTCTGGATATGAGGAACTTCCTGCGCCGGTATTTCAACACCCATATCACCTCTTGCTACCATGATGCCGTCTGCAACTGCAATGATCTCATCCAGATTTTCAATACCTTCCGCATTCTCGATCTTAGCAATAACCTTCATCGCAGAACCTTCTGCATCAAGCATATCCTTGATCTCGCGGATACAGTCAGCCGTACGTACAAAAGAAGCTGCGATAAAATCAAATCCCTGCTTGATACCGAAACGGATATCTTCTTTATCCTTTTCAGTCAGTGCCGGAAGTTTGATCCTTACGTTAGGAACGTTCACACCTTTCTTCTCGCCTAACTCACCGCCGTTGATAACAGTACAAACGATCTCAGTGCCGTCTACCTTTACTACTTCCAGTTCGATCAAACCGTCATCGATCAGGATTTTATTTCCAGCTGCAACGTCTTCATTCAAACCGGAGTAGTTAATATGGGTAATGGTCTCATCACCAACGATCTCTCTGGTAGTTAAAGTAAAGGTCTGTCCTTCTTTCAAAGAAACTTTCTTTCCGTCCTTTAATACGCCGGTACGGATCTCCGGTCCCTTTGTATCCAGAAGAGCTGCTACCGGACAGTCCAGTTCTTTTCTAACCTCTTTTAAGATCTCCAGACGGCTCTGATGTTCTGCATAATCACCGTGGGAAAAATTGAAACGAGCTACGTCCATTCCATTTTTTGCCAGTTCCAGCATAATATTCTTATCATTCGTATTAGGTCCCATAGTGCAGACGATCTTCGTTTTCTTCATGTTTCAAAATCCTCCGTGAAATAAATGTTAGTAGTTAATTGTTGTTCATGTCTTCGTTTTTAACATGCTTATGTGTATATAAATGATCCATGCAATATTCATAATTGCCTTCACATTTGGAACAGTAACGGAATTCCATTTCCGGGTTATCTTTGTCTGCACAACCGCAGACTGCACATTTATGCCCTCTTTTCACTATTTTCATTTTTTGTGTGGTTTTTTGAAATTCCTGCGTGCGTTTCTTTTGTTTCAAACCGGAAGTCCCTGTAAATGTCATCCAGCCAAAGAATATACCGATGAGTATCAGGCTTAAAACGATCTCTATTTTCTCAATCACCCCGCCTGTAATAAAGGAATAAATATAAATTCCCGCTTCTGCCACTGCGATCCAGCTTGCTTTTAACGGAAGTATCATCATAAATAGCATCTGCATATCCGGAAACATCAGGGCAAATACAAAAAAGAATGAATAAACCAGGTATGTCGGGAACAACGGCAGCGATAAACCAATCATCAGATAAATACCAATAGAGACAACAGCGTGCAGCAACACGCCTCCGATGATATAACAGTTAAATCGAAAACTCCCCCATACCTGCTCTACAATGGTGCCGAAAGCTCGGATACAGTAAATCCCCAGTGCGTTCATCACCACGAACATAATGGCATCCGAACCTGTGATAGCCGGAGGATATACCAAAAATGTAACAATACGCCAGACCTGACCGTGAAGGATTGCTGCAGGATTCAAGATCAGATAATTCATTACAAACTGCGGTGCTACCAGAAAAAGGATCACTCCAAGGATTTCTAATGCACACACGATGTCAATAATGCTTCGGAATCCCAGAAAATTTCCATTCCGGCGTTTCCAGTTATGGGAAAATTTCTCCATGCAAAATCTCCTCTTTTTCTGAATTTTAAAACAAATCTTTCTTATTAAATATATAAGCAACAATTAATGTCAATACCAGTGTAAAGAAAAGCACGATGCCAAATCCATATGGATGTTCTGCAAAAGGCATTCCACTGACTCTTACATTCATGCCGTAAAAACTGGCTATCATAGTGGGAATCGACATAACAATGGTCACAGTCGCCAGAAACTTCATAACGATGTTTAAATTGTTGGAAATAACAGAGGCAAATGTGTCCATGGTTCCGCTTAAGATGCCGTTGTAAATATTGGTCATCTCCATGGCCTGCTTGTTCTCCACAATTACATCTTCCAGCAGGTCTGTATCTTCCGGATACTTTTTGATCTTATCGATTCTTAACAACTTCTCCAGCACCACTTCGTTAGAACGAAGGGAAGTGGTAAAATACACCAGTGATTTCTGAAGTTCCAGCAGTTCGATCAGTTCCTCATTTTTCTGGGATTGGTGCAACTTATTTTCAATGACCTCACTCTTCTTGTCAATAATGCGCAGGTACTGCAGGTACTGAGTTGCATTTTTATAAAGGATCTGTAAGATAAACCTCGTCTTCATAAATGTATGGAAATCTCTGACTCTTCCGTCCATAAAGGCAGTAAGGATCGGTGTTTCCTCCAGACAAACGCTTATCAGCACGTCTTTGGTAGTAATGATCGCCATAGGGATGGTCACAAACCAGTCTTTCCCGTTTCTCTCTTCTATAGAAGGGATATCCACCAATATCAATGTATAGTCATCTTCTGCTTCAATACGTGAGCGCTCTTCCTCATCCAGAGGTGCTTTCAGATGGTCCGGATCGATCTGGCACGCATCAGCAACCTCTAAAATCTCCGAAGCAGTCGGATTGGTCAGGGCGATCCAACAGCCTGGCTCCAGCTCATCTTTTTCGTGCATGGCACCGTCTTCTGTCTTGAAAATCCGTATCATGCGAAATCTCCCCCATTTTGAATTTTACTCTACCCATTATAGTAACTGGCCCAGTTTTTGTCAAATCGTTTCATAATTTTAAATTTTTTTCACAATTTCTTAACCCCCTTTAACAATTGCCAAGCAAAGGGGATTGTGTTAGACTGTAATGTGCTTTTTTGGGCTTTTTGCCCGGAAATGCAGTAAGAGACATGATGTTCTAACAAACAATTACGTTTCATAAGCTGTAAAATGTTCTTTCGAAACCTTTTTTCTGTTTTGCGGGAACATAAATGTCACGAAGGAGGTAAGGGGACATCCCCATATACTATGAATCAGACTACAACTTATTACACACTGGGGATCGATATCGGTTCAACAACTGTCAAAGTTGCATTACTAAATCAGGATCTTCATATTATATTCTCCGATTATGAGCGTCATTATGCCAATATTCAGGAAACTCTGGCTGGACTTTTAAAGAAAGCCTTAAACCAGACCGGCCCCATTGATATTATCCCGGTGATCACCGGCTCCGGCGGCCTTACACTTTCATCTCATTTACATGTTCCTTTTGTCCAGGAAGTTGTAGCTGTTGCCTCTGCTCTCCAGGACTATGCGCCTCAGACCGATGTAGCCATTGAGTTAGGCGGCGAAGATGCCAAGATTATTTACTTTACAGGGGGAATCGACCAGCGTATGAACGGTATCTGCGCAGGAGGAACCGGATCTTTCATTGATCAGATGGCATCTCTTTTACAGACTGATGCAGCCGGACTGAATACATATGCAAAAGATTACAATGCTATCTACCCCATTGCAGCCCGCTGCGGTGTTTTTGCAAAATCCGATATCCAGCCGCTGATCAACGACGGTGCTACCAGAGAAGATCTGGCTGCCTCTATTTTCCAGGCAGTGGTAAACCAGACCATCAGCGGTCTTGCCTGCGGTAAGCCTATTCGTGGAAATGTTGCCTTTTTAGGAGGACCTTTACATTTCCTTCCGGAACTGAGAAAAGCCTTCGTGCGCACACTGCACTTGACACCGGAGCAGACCATCGCGCCGGACCATTCTCATCTGTTTGCAGCCGTAGGTGCGGCCATGAACCCGAAAGAAAGTCAGGAGCCGGTAGCTATTACCGATATGATCGACCGGCTTTCCAATGGCATTAAAATGGATTTTGAAGTAAAGCGTATGGAGCCTCTGTTTAAGGATCAGGCAGAATATGACACTTTCATCGAAGACCATGGTCACAACCATGTGCGTTCCGGTGAACTTTCCACCTACGAAGGCAACTGCTACCTGGGTATTGACGCCGGTTCCACTACTACCAAAGTGGCTCTGGTTGGAGAAGACGGCACTTTATTATACCGTTTCTATGATAATAACAATGGAAGCCCTCTGGCTACTGCCATCCGCGCAGTGACCGAGATCAGAGAACAGCTTCCAGAGACTGCCCACATTGCTTACTCCTGTTCTACCGGATACGGCGAAGCACTTTTAAAAGCCGCATTTATGTTAGATGAGGGGGAAGTAGAAACTATTTCCCACTACTACGCCGCTGCTTTCTTTGAACCGGAAGTTGACTGCATCCTGGACATCGGCGGCCAGGATATGAAATGCATTAAGATCAAGGATGGAACCGTAGACAGTGTACAGTTAAACGAGGCATGTTCCTCCGGCTGTGGTTCTTTCATTGAGACATTTGCCAAGAGTTTAAATTACAGCGTAAAAGATTTCGCAAAAGAGGCATTATTAGCAAAAAATCCTACCGACCTTGGTACCCGCTGTACGGTATTTATGAACTCCAACGTAAAGCAGGCTCAGAAGGAAGGTGCTACGGTCGCTGATATTTCCGCTGGTCTGGCTTACTCTGTTATTAAAAACGCTTTATTTAAGGTAATTAAGATCACAAACGCTTCTGACCTCGGAAAACATGTGGTCGTTCAGGGCGGTACTTTCTATAATGACGCAGTTCTTCGCAGTTTTGAAAAGATCTCAGGCTGCCGTGCCGTCCGTCCGGACATTGCCGGTATCATGGGTGCTTTCGGCGCAGCACTGATCGCAAAAGAGCGTTTCCACATGGCCGGTGAAAAAGAGACCACCATGCTGCCTCTTGATAAGATCATCGGACTGCAGTACACCACCTCTATGACCCGGTGCAAAGGCTGCAACAACCACTGTGTTTTAACCATCAACCAGTTTGGAAGCGGACGCCGCTATATTTCCGGAAACCGCTGTGAACGTGGTCTTGGACTTGCAAAGGCGAAAAAAGAGGTTCCTAACCTGTTTGATTATAAATATCACAGGATGTTTGACTATGAGCCGCTGCCTTTAGATGAAGCGGATCGCGGCGTAGTAGGTATCCCAAGAGTTTTAAATATGTATGAAAACTTCCCATTCTGGGCTGTTTTCTTTAAAAAGCTGCGTTACCATGTAACACTTTCCCCACAGTCTACCAGACAGATCTACGAACTGGGCATTGAATCCATTCCAAGTGAATCTGAGTGTTATCCGGCAAAGCTGGTACATGGTCATATTTCATGGCTCATCCATCAGGGCGTGAAGTTCATCTTCTACCCATGTATCCCTTATGAGCGCAATGAAAGTCCGGATGCAGGAAACCATTACAACTGTCCTATGGTCACTTCCTATGCGGAAAATATTAAAAATAACGTAGAGGAATTGGAAACTGAGCATGTAGATTTCATGAACCCGTTCATGGCATTTACAAACGAAAAGATCTTAACAGACGGCCTGGTACGGGAATTTTCTAAAAAGTTCCAGATCCCGGAGGCAGAGATCCGCATGGCAGCCCATGCAGGCTGGGAAGAACTGCTGGCATCCCGTTCTGATATGGAGAAAAAAGGTGAGGAAACACTTGCCTGGATGAAGGAACACGGAAAACGGGGCATTGTACTGGCCGGAAGACCTTATCATGTAGACCCTGAGATCCATCACGGCATCCCGGAACTGATCGCTTCCTATGGCTTTGCCGTACTTACAGAGGATTCTGTTTCCCATATGGGTAAAGTGGAACGTCCTTTAGTCGTTACAGACCAGTGGATGTATCATTCCCGTCTTTATGAGGCTGCAAGCTTTGTAAAAAACAGAGATAACCTGGATCTAATACAATTAAATTCCTTCGGCTGCGGTCTGGACGCTGTCACCACAGACCAGGTTGCAGAAATTTTAACAAAATCCGGAAAGATCTATACTGTATTAAAAATCGATGAAGTAAATAACTTAGGTGCAGCCCGTATCCGTATCCGTTCCCTGATCGCAGCTCTTCGTGTCCGTGACCAGAAGCATTATGAGCGGAAAGTGGTTTCCAGCGCTTATAACCGTGTGCTGTTTACCAAGGAAATGAAGAAGGATTACACCCTGTTATGCCCTCAGATGTCACCCATCCATTTTGACCTGATCGAGCCTGCTATCCGCGCCTTCGGCTATAACATGGAGATTCTGCAAAACCACAACCGCAATGCCGTGGATGTAGGTCTTCAATATGTAAATAATGATGCCTGCTATCCATCTCTGATTGTTATCGGCCAGATTATGGACGCATTATTATCCGGCAAATACGACTTAAACCGCACGGCTGTCTTTATGAGCCAGACCGGCGGTGGCTGCCGTGCTTCCAACTATATCGGATTTATCCGCCGTGCACTGGAGAAAGCCGGTATGCCTCAGGTTCCTGTTATTTCCGTCAATGCAAACGGTATGGAAACCAACCCAGGATTTTCCATTACACTGCCAATGATGACCAAAGCCATGCAGGCAGTTGTATACGGCGACATTTTCATGCGTGTTCTTTACGCAACCAGACCATATGAAGCAGTTCCAGGAAGCGCCAATGCTCTCCATGAAAAATGGAAAAAAATCTGTATCAAGGCCCTTTCTAAGAAACAGCCGGCTATGATGGAATTCTCTAAGAATGTTCGCGGTATTATCCGGGATTTCGACAAGCTGGATCGTCTTGATATTAAGAAGCCGAAAGTTGGTATCGTAGGTGAGATCCTTGTTAAATTCTCTCCACTGGCCAACAACCATGTAGTAGAACTGCTGGAATCAGAAGGTGCCGAGGCAGTGATGCCTGACCTGTTGGATTTCCTTCTCTACTGCTTCTACAACAGCAATTTCAAGGCAGAACACCTTGGAATGAAGAAATCCACTGCAAGGCTCTGCAATGCCGGTATCGCTCTATTAGAGTTCTTTAGAAAAACTGCAAGAAAAGAACTGGCTGCCAGCAAACATTTTACACCGCCTTCTGAGATCCGTGATCTGGCAGAAATGGCAAAAGGCTTCGTTTCCTTAGGCAACCAGACGGGTGAAGGCTGGTTCTTGACCGGTGAAATGCTAGAGCTGATCCACAGCGGTGTTAAAAACATTATCTGCACCCAGCCATTTGGCTGTCTGCCAAACCACATCGTAGGAAAAGGTGTGATCAAAGAACTGCGAAAGAGTTATCCAGAATCCAACATTATTGCCGTAGACTACGATCCTGGCGCCAGTGAAGTAAACCAGTTGAACCGTATTAAACTGATGCTGGCTACAGCACAGAAGAATCTGAAAGCTGAAAATGATCCACAATAAACACCAAAACGAAAACCCCGGGAACTGGCATTCCCGGGGTTTTCTACTACCTTTATGTATTTTTATTCATACAGTGGATACTTATCACAAAGTTTCGTAACCTCTGCCTTAATATACTCTTTCTTATTCTCAAAGTCAGTAGCTGCCAGCCAGATGCACTCTGCGATCTTTGGCATATCTTCTTCCTTTAATCCTCTGGTGGTAACAGCAGGCGTACCGATACGGACGCCGGAAGTTACAAATGGACTTCTTGGATCGTTTGGTACTGTGTTCTTATTTAAGGTAATAAATACCTCGTCACAACGATTCTGCAGCTCTTTACCGGAGATATCCATACCACGCAGATCTAACAGCATCAGATGGTTGTCTGTGCCGCCTGTAAGGATCTTAAAGCCCTGCTTCTGCAGTGCGTCTGCCAGTGTTTTTGCATTTAATACTACCTGATGTGCATATTCCTTAAATTCAGGTTTCAATGCCTCGCCCAGGCATACTGCCTTTGCAGCGATCACATGCTCTAATGGGCCACCCTGAGTGCCTGGGAAAATAGCCTTATTAAAGTTAAACTTCTCTGCGGCCTCTTTGTTTGCTAAGATCAGACCACCTCTTGGTCCTCTTAAAGTTTTGTGTGTAGTAGTTGTTACGACATCTGCATATGGAATTGGGCTTGGATGCTCTCCGGCTGCTACAAGACCTGCAATATGAGCCATATCTACCATCAGATAAGCGCCTACCTCATCAGCGATCTCACGGAAACGCTTAAAATCAATGGTCCTTGCATAAGCGCTGGCACCTGCCACGATCAGCTTCGGCTTTGCCTCTTTTGCTTTTCTCTCCAGCTCATCATAATCGATAAAGCCTTCGTCATCTACTCCATAAGGAACAATGTTAAAATACAGTCCTGAGAAGTTTACAGGGCTCCCGTGTGTCAGATGACCGCCATGATCCAGGTTCATACCCATAACCGTATCTCCTGGCTTTAACATAGCGATAAATACTGCCATATTTGCCTGTGCACCAGAGTGCGGCTGTACGTTTGCATAATCGCAGCCAAACAGCTTCTTGGCACGTTCAATGGCGATGGTCTCCAGTACATCTACATACTGGCAGCCGCCGTAATAACGCTTGCCTGGGTAACCTTCTGCGTACTTATTGGTCAGTACAGTTCCCATAGCCATCATTACAGGTTCTGAAACAATGTTCTCAGAGGCGATCAGCTCCAGATTTCTTCTCTGGCGGCCGCACTCCGCCTGAATTGCTTCTCCTACTTCCTTATCATAGGAAGTGATAAAGTCCATAACTGTATTTACCATTGTTCTACCTTCCTTTCAGTATTTGCCCATACCTGTAGTATTTTGTCAGTTTATTTATCCAGATATGGCGTTTTCTGCGATTATACTCCATAGTCGTGCAAATTTCAAGTATTCATTTGCATACATTTTATAAATTTGACAAAAAATATACATACTCATATTTCTTTCCGCAAAAATACCCCTGGTACATGTGTACCAGAGGCATCCTCTTAATGAAACTCCCAGTCCTTCACTACCATTTGAAGGCTACGGTTTCCATTATATTCATTTATTGTAGGATAATAGATGATATCCATGCTCCGACTGCTTCCCATTTCTTCTATAAATAAGTCACCTTCTGTGAATACCACACCATCCATGGAAAAGCCCCGTTCATTCATCAGGGATAATTTCACCACATTCCTGTTTCGGCCAAATACTCTGGCACTTTGTATTTTCAGGGATTTTAAAGCAAACTGGGGTTTTTCATTTCCCTGTCCAAAAGGCTCTAAAAGCTCTAATTCCCGGATCAGGCTTTCTGTTATATACTCAAAAGGTACAGGAACATCGATCCATACTCTTGGGATAAAATCATCTTCTGTCAGCCTGTCTGCGGCATTTTCATTTAACCGTCTGCGAAATTCCTCTATATCAGCCTCTTCCAGTGAAAAGCCTGCTGCCATGGGATGACCGCCAAATTTTAACAAAAGATCTTTTACCTCCACTAAGGCATGGAACATGTGATACGCCTCTATAGATCGCCCTGAACCTTTTGCACAGCCTTCCGCCCTTGTAAGGACAAATACAGGCTTGTTATACCGTTCACGGATCCTGCCGGCCACAATGCCCGCAAGTGACTCATGACAGTCCGGCAAAAAGACCACCAGCACTTTGTCATCCTTAAGCTCTGTTTCCACCTGTTCTATGGCAGCATCTGTTCCTGCCTGAGTCATATCCTTGCGTTCATCGTTTAATGCCTTTAGCTCATCTGCCAATTCATCTGCCTGGACCTTATTTTCCGCCAGAAGCAGCTCCATAGCCATTTTGGCCGTTTTCAGACGCCCGCTGGCATTAAGACAGGGTCCCAGAACAAAGCCAATGTGATACGCGCTTATATGCTCCGGATTTAGTGTGTTTTTCTCCATCAGGCTTACAAGGCCCTGAATCTTTGTATCTGCCAGCTTCTTAAGTCCTTCTTTTACCACAATGCGGTTTTCATCCCGAAGTTTCATCACATCGCCTACTGTAGCAATGGCTGCCAGTTCCAACATATCCAGCCATTCCTGACGTTCAATGCCATATTCCTCAAAAAGTACCTGAATCAGCTTATAAGCCACCATAGCACCACAGATCTCGCCAAACGGATATTTGCTGTCTTTTCTCTTTGGATTAACAATAGCATCTGCAGGAGGCATGATCTCCGTTCCCAAAGTCTCATCTATCTGGATATCATGATGATCTGTTACCACGACCGTCATTCCAAGCTTCTTTGCCTCTGCGATCTGGCTAATAGCCGCAATGCCATTATCACAGGTGAGTATCATGTGAATACTGTCTGCAGCTGCCTTTTCAATAATATGTTCATTAATGCCATAACCATCTTTAATACGCTCCGGTATCACATAATCCACCTTTGCACCTACACGGCTCAATCCCTTATAAAGGATACAGGTAGAGCACACGCCGTCAATATCATAATCTCCCACAATCCGTATTCTGGCACCACTTCCTATCTTTTCTTTTAATATGGAAACAGCTTTTTCCATATCCGGGAGCAGCCGCGGTTCATACAGATCCTTTAAACTTCCATTTAAGTACTTGTCAAATTCCTTTATGTCCGTAATATCCCTGTTTCTGATAATTCGAGCGGTAATAGGGCTGATGTGAAACCTTGCCGCCAGACCGTTAAAATCTGCTTTCTTTGCATGAAGCATCCAGACCGCTTTTGTCATTTTCTTCTCCATCCTCTGCTAATTATAGAAATCAGCGGACGCGCCACTGACGCCTCCTCGATATACTTGGCAACAAAAAAAGCAGACTCATAAAGAATCTGCTTTTCACATGCGCCAGAGAAGATTCGAACTCCCGACACTACGGTCCGTAGCCGTATGCTCTATCCAGCTGAGCTACTGACGCATTTATTTGTGTTGCTTGCTGTGTTCCTCAGCAACGTAGATTATTATAGTAAATGATATGGTTTTTGTCAACACCTTTTTCAAAAAATTTTAAAATTATTTTTTTCTGCATTTTCAATAGGCATCACAAGAAAAAGCAGCCAGATTCCTGTATCACTGAAATCTGACTGCTATGGTCACTGGGCTGGCGGGATTCGAACCCTCGTATGCAGGAGTCAAAGTCCTGTGCCTTTACCGCTTGGCGACAGCCCAAAATATTAAAAAATCCTCTTCCTGCTCCAGAAAGAGGATCAGGGTGAGTAGAGGGATTCGAACCCTCGGCCTCCAGAGCCACAATCTGGCGCGATAACCAACTTCGCCATACCCACCATCTTTATTTTTTATTAGGCTTTCGCCTAATGAGCCTGAAGGGATTCGAACCCCCGACCCACGGCTTAGAAGGCCGTTGCTCTATCCAACTGAGCTACAGACTCATTTGCTCACACTTACCGTGTCAACGTGTTATATATTACCACAGGCATTCAGGAAATGCAAGCACTTTTTTCAAAATTTTTTGATTTTTTTCAAATCGTTCTTCCGATCAATTTTATGCCTTTTTCAGATTGCTTTTCTTCACTCCGTAAGAGCCGGACGCTCCATGGATGAGAACGCTGATACGCTTATAAATAACAGCTGTGATCATAGAAGTAAGAGCGCCTTTTACCAGGTTAAATGGTCCCACACAGAAAATAGCCAGTGTCCATACACTGCTCACGGCCGGATTTACAGCTGCACCCGCCTTGATAATGGTATCGATAGGCATAAAATTGGAATAGAACGGAATCATGACCAGAGCGTTCATTACAACACCTGCGACTGTCATAAGAAGGGTTCCTGCTGTCATTCCTGCAAGAGCGCCGGTCTTGCTCTTTTTAAAGCGGTAGATAAAGCCTGCCGGAAGAATCAGGGCACAACTCATGACTACATTGGCAAATTCACCTACAAAACCGGTAGAAGTTGGCTTTAAGATCAGCTTGATTAGGATCTTTACAATCTGCATCACAACACCTGCTGCAGGTCCTAAAGCAAAAGTTCCTACTAACATAGGTACTTCTGCAAAATCAAGTCCGTAAAAGCTTGGTGCTAAAAATGGCAGCGGCACTTCAAAAAGCATGAGTACGGCAGCCAAAGCACCAAACATTCCCATAAGGACTACATTTTTCGTGTTTAATAATTTTCTTTCCATAACTATGTTCCTCCCTGTTCTGAAATATACTTTCAGGCTCTTTTAGATATCCAGATCACCAGATCAATTCTCATATCTAAAAAGTTCCCATTTTCGTAAGTTCATCTTTCGAGGAATCATGCGTTTTCTTATCAGATCATAAGTCAAAAAAAGGATAGCCATTCAAGCTATCCGGGGATCACTGATATTTTCTGTTATTCCTATGCATTTCTATAAAGGAAATACATCGAAGTTAAACAGACGCATCTTCTTCTCTCATCCAGACTTTACTGTCGGTCCCGGAATCTCACCGGATCGGCCATGTAACATGGTTCGCGGACTATACCGCCGGTAGGGAATCACACCCTGCCCCGAAGAACTTATCTGTGTATCAGTATACTATCTTCTATTTTCACCGTCAAGAGGTTGCGGGAGAAAATGCGCACAACAAAAGCAGGTGATGGGGCGTTAAGCGCCAGTGGCGCTTGTTTAACGCCGACCGGAGCGGAGCGGAGACCGAACCCGGGTTCGATTCCCATCATGGGGGGCAACCTAAAAATGTGCATAACAAAAGCAGGTGATGGGAATCGAACCCACGTATCTAGCTTGGAAGGCTAGTGTTCTACCATTGAACTACACCTGCATATCATATATCTATTATTTTGTATCAATCGGGGTGACAGGATTCGAACCTGCGACCTCCTGGTCCCAAACCAGGCGCTCTAGCCAAGCTGAGCCACACCCCGTCGCAACAAAAAATATTATATATGACCATTATTATTTTGTCAACACTTTTTCAAAAAACTTTATGCACACCTTTTCAAACAGCTTTATAAAATATTTAAAGATAATGCTGCTCAAAACGGACTTCTCCGTTGTCATCGATCTTCATCAGCATATACGAGGGTCTGTGGCCTTCCTGTCTGGGATAAGAAAGACTGCCGGGATTTAATGTGATAAGTTCCTTTTCTCCAGACTTATCAATATCAAAATAAGGTCTGTGGGTATGACCAAACATAACAATATCAAAACCCCGTTCTCTTGCTTCCTGTTTCAAATAAGCCGGACCTGTGGATACATTATAATAATGCCCGTGAGTAAGAAGCACCTTGTATTTTCCTATCATGATTTCTTTTTCCCGCTCTAACTGGGAGAAGAAGTCATTATTTCCCATGATCATTTCCAGGTCGCAGTTTTTGTCCACCCATTTCATGATCTCATATTCGCTTCCCTCTGCATCTCCCAAATGGATCAGCATATCAAAAGGCTTTGCTTTTTTGATCACCCACTTCAGGTTTTCATCTTTTCTGTGGGTGTCACTGACGATCAGTATCCTCATTTTCCTGCCACCTCTTCCTTTAAGGCCTGTTTCATCGCCTCTAATGCTTTTCCTCTGTGGCTGATGCGGTTTTTTTCTTCCATAGTAAGCTCTGCAGAAGTTTTTCCAAATTCCGGAAGATAAAGGATAGGATCATAGCCGAAACCGCCATTTCCTGCAGGCTCCTTTGCGATCAGTCCTTCCATGGCAGCTTCTCTCTGGATCACTCTGCCATCTTCTAAGACAGCGGTAATGTTACAGACAAAGCGGGCACTGCGCTCTTTTCCCTCTGCGCCTGTCAGGCGCTCAATAATGTTGCGGTTCTTGATCTCATAAGAGGTATCTTCCCCCATATATCTGGCAGAATAAACGCCCGGCTCGCCTCCAATATAATCCACTGCCAGGCCGGAATCATCTGCCAATACAATTCCCCCTGTCTGTTTCCACACTGCCATTGCTTTAATTTTCGCATTTTCTGCAAATGTTTTACCGTTTTCTTCAATATCCAGGCTCACACCGGCCTCTTTCATAGACAGCACCGGCAGTCCCAGATCAGAAAGGATGGCGCGGATCTCTCTCATCTTTCCTGCATTTCCCGTTGCGAATATAATTCTTTTTTCCTTATTATTTTCCATGTTATCACCTTTTGTATCCGTATCCATAACTGGTCTTATATGTGTTTGCTTTTCCCCTTTTATTTCCCCTGCTATTTCATATCCGTATATACCTTCAGGCACAGATTACACTTCTGGGTCTCTTCCACATGCTCCCATAAAGAGCCATTGTGGCTTAAATAGCCTTCGCCGTCTTCTAATGTCACCTGGGCAATGCCATCTCCTGCATCATATTCAATGGCTATCGGGTGGACAGTATCCGGCGTTTTTATTTCCACTATTATAGCAAACTTTTCCCCCTGGTCCAATACTATTTTTTCATTAAAGGGAACTGTATAATAACCAGAATACTCTAATGTGCCCTCTGCCAGAAAAGTCCGTCTGTTTAAAGCATTTTCCAGTCCATGATCCTGGCGGAATCTGTCTTTTCCCGCAGCATCTGCGCTGTTCTCATCTGGAAGATGACGGGCCACATAGATCTTGTACTCTGTATCCGGCCCTGTTGCATAAAAACCGGCAGCTGCCAGCTCCTCCGATCCTTCTGTGCTGTAGGCATTAGCAAACCAGGCCGTATCTTTTCCATAGCCGATCTGACCTACCCAGCCGCAAAGATCACTCTGATAGATCTTATCATAATTGTCTGTAGGTTCGATTCCCGTGTATACAATATTATGGACACCGATATTAGTATCATAATAAGACACATAAAAATACCCCTGATCTCCAAAATTCTCCCCCCAGCTATTAGTACAGATAAAGGCTCCATCTCCTTCTAACTCCATGTTGAAGTTCTCCTTGGGATAATTATCATCCCAGCCGACGATCACAGAATCATGGTTTGGCTTTTCCGTACCGATATAACAATACGAATTGGTATCGCGGTTGTAATACACAGACTCGCTTTCATAGTCCCGCATGGAGGTATACAACGAACTTTGCACGCCCCCCTCTAAATAAACAGCCCGTTTAATGGCTTCATAATCCTTGGATGGCAGGATCTGTATCTCCTGGACATGTTCCCTTGCCTTTAAGCCGTCTGGAGAAATGCCGTCACCGTAAGGGTCTTCTGACTCCCACACCGGCCCTTCCCAGGAAAGAAGATATGCCATAGACATGGTATATTCTCCCCCTTCGTCCTGCCCAAGGAGAAAATGATTGTGCATGGACATGTGATCTACAGAAAAAGTTTCTGTCTGATCTGGCAATAATGTAGATTCCAGAGCAGTCAGGGAAGCAAACGCCCAGCAGGTGCCAAGCGAACCCTGATTACCGATCTTCGGCGCACGCCCATGTTCCCTGTAGTCGTAAGAAGCTGGCAAAGTCACATCTGTGGGCATCTCTCTGTTCCATATAACCGGCGAATTTTCTTTGCTGTCATAATCCGCAGTTGTACTCTTTTCACTGTTTTGCGCATCTTTTTCTATCTGAGTTTTTTTCTCCTGACCAGGATCTGCTGCATCACTTTCTTCTGCTAGCTCCTGCTGCGTCGTCTCCTGCGTTTGCCCTTCTGCCGGCTTTATAGAAATACTTCTGCAGCCTGTAAGAGAGGCTGCAAAAAAAGCCACACACATTATTCCAGGCAAAGCCGCTCCCATAAACATGGAAACGGCTTTTTTTAATTGCGATCTTATTCTTTTTTTAATCAACGTTTCGGTTCTCCTGACTGCGTTTTGGCGGTCTGGGACCCATGAACTGATAGAAATATGTTTTTAACATACCATTGTAGATCTTCCGGTTCTTGTCTGCCTTGCGGCCAATGTATTTCTCGGTATCTTCATAAGATGTGATCAGATACATGGACCAGGCATCTAACGCTGCAAAACGCTCGCCGATCTCTGTATACAGAGCCGGAAGGTTCTTTTTCTCTTCAATACGCTCGCCATAAGGCGGGTTGGAAATGATAAAACCATATTTCTTCGGGTGGCTGAGAGCACTTACCGGACGCTGCTGGAAATGGATCATGTGGTCCACACCAGCAGACTGTGCATTGGCTCTGGCTGCTTTCACAATATCCCCGTCAATATCATAGCCCTGGATATCTACTTTTACCGTATCATCCAGCAGGTCATTTGCCTCGTCCATGGCATCATACCAGCATTTTCTTTTAATGATATTCTTCCAGTCCTCAGATAAGAAGGAACGGTTCATGCCTGGTGCCATATTGGCTGCCATCATGGCTGCCTCAATAGGGAACGTACCACTTCCGCAGAACGGATCTACCAGAATACGGTCTTTGTTCCATGGAGTGAGCATGATCAGGGCTGCTGCCAGTGTTTCGGTAATAGGCGCCTTGCTGGTAAGAGTACGGTAGCCTCTTTTATGAAGGGAATCACCGCTGGTATCAATTCCAATGGTAACTATATCCTTGTATAAGAACACACGCAGCGGGAATTTTGCCCCGTCCTCCGAGAACCAGGATACGTGGTAATGCTCCTTCATCCGCTCTACCATGGCCTTTTTCATAATAGACTGGATATCGGAAGGGCTGAATAGCTTACTCTTAATAGAAGAAGCCTTTGCCACCCAGAATTTTCCATCTTCCGGGATAAATTCTTCCCAGGCAATGGCTTTGGTTCCCTGGAACAGTTCCTCAAAGGTCTCAGCCCGGAAGCTGCCTGCTTTTAACAGGATACGCTCTGCAGTGCGTAAAAATACATTTGCACGGCAGATCGCCTCGTCATCACCAATAAATGTGACTCTTCCGTCTTCCACCTGGGAGATTTCATATCCCAGATCCAGTATCTCTTTTTTTAATACAGCCTCCAGTCCAAAATGACAGGGTGCGATCAGTTCATAGGTCTGCTTCAATCCTTTTTCCTCACAGTTCTAAATTCATTCCATTGTTTCAGTTTCGTTTTCAATTTTGCATTATAAATGTTACAGTTCAGCATTTACAGCTTCAGTTCTTTTACTACTTCGCCATCCAGGGAATAAATGGTAAATACACCATCTTCCAGAATCGCGTAAGTATTTGGATTTCCACCCTTAGGAATAGAAACAGAACCTGGATTTAATACGGTAATGGTTCCGCATTCTGTTTCCACTTTTTCTGCCTTTAACAAATGTGTATGTCCATGTACCAGGATATCTCCATCCTGCATAGGCGGCAGATGATCCTGATTAAATACGTGACCATGGGTTGCGTAAAATGTCTTTCCGTCCAAAACTAACAGTGCGTAATCTGCCAGGATTGGGAACTGAAGTACCATCTGGTCTACTTCTGTGTCGCAGTTGCCACGGACAGCGTAGATCTGATCCTTTAATGGATTTAACATGGCAATGACTTCCTTTGGAGCATACTCCTTTGGAAGATCATTTCTCGGTCCATGATAAAGGATATCTCCTAAAATGACCATTCTGGATGCTTTTGTTTCTTTATAAATGTCTAACAGTCTGCGGCAATAGTAGGCAGAACCGTGGATATCGGATGCGAATAAAATCTTCATATGATTATGTCCTTTCACTCGTTAATGGTGTGAGTCCACTCATGAGCCCCGCGCTGACGCGCTCCACTGCCTGCTAACGCAGGCGGCTCATTCGTTAATGGTGCAAGAAAAACAAATGCCGCCTTACAGCGGCGCTTGTTTTTCTCCTGCACCATTACATCTTACAGCCCCAAACTACTATCTGTCAATGTATTTTCCTCTGTAATTCAGCATTCCTCCTGCAAGATCTGCCACCTCATATCCCATGCGCCGCAGGTCCCGGCAGTATCTTTCGTGAAGAAAGCATGTACCAGCCTACCATGATCGTTCCTTTCAGATAACTGGATATAGATAACGCCCACCAGATGCCGTCCACCCCCATGTATCTGGACAGGATCCATGCAAGAGGAATACGGATCCCATTAAAAACAACACACACAATACTTGGGGGAATGGTGTGTCCCAGACCGATAAAGGCTCCCTGAGTGGCGCCTTCCAGACAGATGAACAGCTGTGAGGTTCCCAGTATCCTTAAGTAACTGATACCCGCCGGAATAATGGCTTCCTCACGGATAAAACATTTAAAAATAGGCACCGGGAAAATGGTAAGCAGTGCCGTTGTAAACAGTCCCCAGGAAGTAACGATAAGAATACCCACCAGATATCCTTTACGGATCCGTTCTTTATTTCCCGCACCGTAGTTTTGGGCTGTAAAGGCATTAAGAGAGGCGCTGAACCCGTCTGATATCAGCCAGGAAACAGACTCAATCTGGGCGCCGATCTTCTGAACAGCAATAGAGACATCTCCATAATAAGAAACAAATCTGGCTACTACCATGGCGATCATGGAGACCAGTATGCTCTGTAGCGAATAGGGAAAACCAATACGCAGGATATTGCAGATATACTTTCCATTTATCTCTTTAAAGATATGCAGTTCCTGAAACAGATCCATTTTCCGTACTGCAAACAGAAAAAACACTGTAACGCAGATCTGTGAAAATACCGTTGCAATAGCAGCTCCTGTACACCCCATTTCCGGGAAGAAAAACCAGCCGAATATGAGAACCGGATCCAGGAAAATATTGATAATAAGACCACTTACAGAAGCCTGAAAAGCCACTTTCGTATGTCCCGCAGCTGTGAGTATCCCCGTAAATGTCTGGTTGCAGAAAGAAAACAGGACCAGACCACAGGTAATACTGAGATAACGTTTAGCATCCATTACCACCTGTGGACTGCTTAACTTAAAAAAATGGACCAGCATGTCCTGAAACAGGATCACAAACACCCCATAAAGAACCGCAAAACACAATGTGATCTGAAAAGCAGCCCGGACATACTCTCTTGCCTGGTTCCTGTTTCCTGCTCCGATCTTCTGTCCCACTAAGGCCTGAGATCCCGCTTTTGGCATATTTACCAGGCCGTTGGCAAGATACATAAACTGTCCGGCTACACCTACAGCAGCCACCACTCCGGACCCAAGGGATCCGATCCAGAGCATATCGATCAGGTTATAAGCCATCTGGATCAGATAAGTAGCCATAATAGGAAATGCAAGAAGTGTCAGGGAACGGGAAATAGAGCCTTTCAGTAAATTAACTTCTTTCATAAAGATTACTCCATGCTTTCTTTTATATAATCTTTATACCAGTAATAACTCTTTTTCGGAATACGCTTACAGTCATTTTCATAATCCACATAAATAAATCCATACCGTTTCTGGTATCCGTTGATCCAGCTGTAAAGATCCATGGAAGACCATGCATAATATCCTTTTACATTTGCCCCTTCATCAATAGCCTGAAGCATATAATCCAGGAATTTTTTCAGAAAATCAATTCTGTCATCATCTTCCACATAACCATTTTCATCTGGCGTTTCATAAGCCCCATGACCATTTTCCGTAATATACACCGGGATATCTCCATAATCCCGCTTCAGGTCCATTAATGTATCATACATACACTTTGGATAAATCTCCCGTCCCCATGGATTTCTTGGTACATTTGGATCCACAATTGTCTCAAACCAGCCTCCAATGGAAGTTCCTTCCTTTACATCTGAGCCTTTTCCCTTCCGGTTGGTCTTAAACTGGGTCACTCCGTCCCTGTTGACCTGTACATTTTTCCTTGTATACACATTTTGTCCCAAAATATCAATAACGCCCTTTTGGAAGATCTCTTTATCTTCTTCCTGCACTACAGACAGATCAATGCCTTTTTCCAAAAGCAATGGCTTTAAATCTGCCGGAAAACTTCCAAGAATACTTGTATCCAGGATCCAGCGGTTATAAAACAGATCCGCTTTCCTGCATGCCGCCCTGTTTTCTTCATCTGTAAAAGGTGTTTCTGCCCGGCAGCTGTCCTGAACGATCCCGATGTGGCCTTCATATCCCATTTCCCGAAATGCCTTTACAGCAAGGGCGCTGGCAAGTATTACATGATAACTGGCATTTACATATCTCTGAAAATCAGCCACAAAGGGCGGATAGTCAGCAGCCAGATATCCGCAGTAGGTATAATAAGCCGGTTCATTAATAGTCATCCAGTATTTTACCTTTTCATGAAATGCCTCAAAGCATACTCTTGCGTATTTTTCAAATTCGTATGCCATATTCCGGTTTTCAAAACCGCCTTTTTCAGCTAAATACTGAGGAATATCAAAATGGAATAATGTGACCATGGGTTCTATTCCCTGTCTGTGGCATTCATCAAACAGATCATTATAAAACCGGATCCCTTCCTGGTTTACTTTTCCGTCTGGTGTTGGAAGGATCCGGGACCAGGAAACAGACATGCGGTAAGAGTTCTGGCCGCCTTCTTTTAAGAGACGTATATCTTCCTTATAGTGATGATAATGGTCACAGGACACATCCCCGGTTATCCCGCTTTCATTAGCAGGACTATGTACAAACACATCCCACTGGCTCTCACCGCGTCCGCCTTCCTTCCAGGCGCCTTCACACTGGTACGCTGCCGTAGCGCTTCCCCATAAAAAATCCCTGCAGATCTTATGTTTCATTCCTTTCATTCTCCTTCCCATAAACCTTTCGGTAGCACAGATACGCTCCTATGAGATTGGCGTCATTTTTCAGCTGGCAGGCTTTTATCACCGGCTTGCAGATCCGTTCTCCTAACTGCGTATAATATTCATCCATTTCTTCTTTTAACAAAGATAAAAACAAAGGTTCAGAAGA
Organism: bacterium; assembly: GCA_963621525.1. Classification (GTDB taxonomy): domain Bacteria; phylum Bacillota; class Clostridia; order Lachnospirales; family Lachnospiraceae; genus Enterocloster. Next base: position 60,157 of record CAVFER010000003.1, read on the forward strand.
TATACCTCCGCCAATGGCAAAAACTTCCGGGTCCAGCACGGCC
>CAVFER010000003.1:60209-92139 GCA_963621525.1 bacterium
GGCCTGCAGGTTGCAGATATGATAACAGAGTTTACGGCAGTAACGTCTGACTCCCCGCTCCACAGCCTGATTTCCTTCTCTGATCAGTTTAAATACCTTTTCTCCGTCCAGATCCTTTTCAGGATAAAAAAGCCCTACTTCCTGCAGCATACCTCTGACTCCGCACTCTCTCCCCATATCTCTTCCATTGATACCTGCCATGTTATAAATATAGGAAAATTCACCAGCTGCCCCATGAGCGCCCCTTAACAGATTTCCCTCTGCCACGATCCCGCCGCCTACATTGGTTCCTATGATCAGGGCAACTCCGTTTTTTACATTTCTAAGGCTTCCGCAGCAAAGTTCTCCATATACAGCCGCTTTTGCGTCATTTTCGATCACATTTTTCAGACCGCTTTTCTCGAAAAACATCTGTGAAAAATCCAGCCCGCGCAGATAAGAAACGGCTCCAATATTGCTGACAGTCCCTTTTTTTGTATTGATCACACCAGCCATGGAAAAAGCAGCGCCTTCTATATCTGAGTCTTTCATACATCCCCCTGCTTTTTCCTGTATCTCATGGAGCGCCTGGAAAAACAGTTTTCTGGTCTTTGGAGTCTTCACTTTTCCTGACATGCTTATTTTCTGATCCGGTTCTATTTTCCCGTATTTGATATAGGTCCCGCCTACATCCACTGCCAATACTGCTTTCATCGTTTATTATTCCTTCTGCCCTATAAAAACTCCCTATGTAAAAAGGCTGCTGCACACACCGGCAGCAGCCTCATTTCCCAGGTCCTGATCTTAATAATTATATTTCCACATATATTTTCTCTTGCTTAATGGATGATTTCTCATATCTGCCAAGAGTGGATTATAAACACCTAACAGTGCAGTTAAGAAATCATAATCAAAGTAGCCGCTTACATCACCTAATTCTTTAATACCATATTTTTCAGGGTCAATAATGGTTAGGTGATGATTGTAGCCGTTTAAGAACTGGATTGCGCGCTCGTCCAGCTCCTTTGTCTTTCCACTGGATTTTAACAGCAGGAACGCTGTATCCGGGTCTGTGATCTCAAATGGACCATGGAAGAATTCACCTGTATGGATCACAGAAGAATTGATCCACTGCATTTCCATGAAAATGCAGATCTGCTGCTGCTGTGCTGCGGACCATGCAGTACCGCTTCCCATGGTATAGATCACCTTATCATCTTTATGCTCAATGGAGAAACGGATCGCTTCCGGAACAATGTCTTTCTTTGCCTGAGGTACCAGATCATTCATCTTTGTCATTGCAGCAGCCATTGCTTCATACTTGTCATTTCCTTCCAGCTGATGCAGTGCTTCATAGGCAATCTTTAAGATGTAAGCAGATTTTCCAACTTCAAAAGGAACGCCTTCTCCGTCTTCAAATACAATGGTATAATCAGAAACCTCTGAAATTCCCGTTGGTTCGCTAATAAAGGTCAGTCCGATAACAGTTGCGCCTAATTTCTTTGCAACTCTTCCTGCCTCTACTGTCTCTTTGGTATTTCCGCCTCTGGAAGCAATGACAACAATAGAGTTTTCTCCAATACAAGCTGGAGTGTCATGAACAAATTCATTGGAAGAAGTGTAGCTGGTAGTAATATGTTTTGCCTCCCGCAGCAGGTAATAATAAGCTGCATAATGGCACGCAAGTGAGCCGCCTACACCGGCAAAACTGATATTTTTGATTTCCTTGGTGCTTACGATCTCCTGGATCATCTTCTTTACGTCAAACATAATTTTTCCTCCTCTTTTTAAATAAAACATTTGAAAATATGTTCAAGCTGTTTTTTTGTTCTCACACATTTTTAAACAGCAAGTACTCCAAAGCTCTGGCAGATAATGCCCAGTATGAAACAGATCACAATGATCAGGATCGGGTGAATTCCCTTTTTCACCAGCTTGTACATTAAAAGTGTCAACAACAATGGCAGCATTTTCGGCATAATACCGTCTAAAAGATCCTGTACTACCAGCGCTTCTCCGTAATGCAGGGGCGTTGTAATATTGACCAAAGTAGCCGTCATTCCGCCTATGACCATAAGACCTGCAACCGAACAGCCATACATCACTTTGTCCATCAGGTTATTGGTTGCGATCTGGCGTATAAATTCCTGTCCCTTGGTATAACCGATCTTTCCGCCATACCATGTGATCGGGAAGCTGAATGCTGCAGAGATCAGCAGTGCGATGATCGGTCCTAATATGGATCCCTGCTGAGCCAGTGAAATACCAATACTCATGGCAATAATACGGATCGTTCCCTGAAATAAAGAGTCGCCAATGCCGGAAAGAGGGCCCATAAGAGCTGTTTTTACAGATGTGATCATTTTCGGATCAAATTCACCTGGCTTTTCTGCATATTCCTCTTCCATAGCCGCTGTCAGTCCCAGCACAAAAGCAGCTAACTGAGGCGTGATATTAAAAAACTCCAAGGAAGCGTGATAACGCTCTTTTTTCTTTTCCAGATCTTCCGGATCCGGATAAAGACGGTTTAATGTTTTGGAAATTCCCCACATGAACGCCGTGTTCATCTGACGCTCATAGTTCCAGTTTGTCTGCATGCACAGACCACCCAGGAAAAATTCTTTCACTTTTTTGTGCAATGGATATTTTTTCTGTACTTCCAGTCCTTTTTCTGACATGCTTCTACCCCCTTAATCATCTAATTCATCATGTTCCTCAACTTGGGCTGCTGTCTGCAGCTGTCCACCGTATCCCCCTGCGTACTTCAATGAATATAACAGAATGGACAATACAATAGAGATAATGGCAATAGCTGTAAGTCCAAGACCGGAATAAGCGGCGATTACAAATCCCAGCATATAGTAGATCACATTGCTCCGGTTCATCATAATGGATAAAAGCATGGCAAATCCGAAGAAAGCAACCAGGTTTGCTCCCAGTCCAAGACCATCCTGAATGGTCTGTGGAACAATATTTAAAGCTGCATTTAAAGCGTCTGCTCCTAAATAAATTGCTATGAAAACCGGCACGAAGGTACAAACTGCATAGATTACAGGTCCCCAGAAAATGTCAATGCTGCATGCTTTATTAAATTTCCCTTCATCTACATACTGATCACATAAATGCACCAGACCAATCCTTAATGTATTAGCTGCCGTTTCGATCAATGTAGTTAAAAGGCTCATAGGTGTTGCGATCACCAGGGCCGTTTCCAGGTTCGCCCCGGTTATAATGACAATGGCACAGCCTACGATAGCGCCCATTGTCATATCAAAACCAGCCGCTCCGATCTGTGTAAAACCAAGACTGACCATTTCCAGAGTTGCTCCCACTGCAAGTCCTGTTGGGATATTCCCTAAAAAAGCTCCTACTACAGTACAGGTGATCAGCGGTCTTTCCAGGTTCAGACGTCCCAGCATACGGGAATCCATTCTGGCAAGTACCGCGATAAGACCAACTACGATTGCTTTCCACAACATATGTATACCTCCCCTGTTAATTTAACTTTAACTGCTCCTTTTTCGTTGACGGCAGCTGCTGCATATAAACTTTTACTCCATGTTCCATAATACGTTTTGTAGCTTCCTGCTCTTCTTCTGTTAAGAACACTGTCTCCCCAAATTGTTCAGAACCCTCTTTTTTCTTGACACCTCCATAATTTACTTCTGGTATTTTGGGATATCCGTCAATAAAACGGGCCAGATCAAAAACAGAACCAAACACGAAAAATACCGTATCATTTAACGTTTCCACCTTTGGCATTTTTTCCAGCGCTTTTTCCACGGAAAAAATGTTCAGTTTACAGCCTGCCGGTTTTGACATATTAATGGCCATTTTCTGAAATTCATCTCCATATGCCTTATCATCCACTACAATGATCCTTGTAGCATTCAGAAAATGGGTCCATGTAAACGCAACCTGTCCATGTACCAGACGATGATCTACTCTGACCATTTTGATCATATTCATACACCTCCATTTCAAATAATTTAAATCTTAAATATCATCCTGCGCTTCTACTGCTGCACTTCTGCCAATGTATTTTACATTCACAAACTCCCCTTGTGCTTTCTCCCTTATTCCCTCCTCATCTAAAGTATTTAAGTTCAGCATCAGATCTACTAAAAACGCCAGATTTACATTTGTCACCAAGCTATATGGATACTGGTTTAAATATTCCATAAAACCGTTGTTCACACTGCCCCCAAAGATATCTGTACATACGATCAGATCCTCGTTTTCATAATCTATGCCGCTGATGATCGGCAAAATAGTCTTATGCAGGTCAAAATCTGCATCCATGTAACAGTTTAAAGCTGTTATATCCGTCACATCCCCAATGATAAACGAAAGGGAACTTACAATTCCCTGAGCCATATTGCCATGGGTGGCTATGATTACTTTCTTTTTCTTTCCCATGTTTTACTTCCTCCGCCATTTAATTTTCTCTGCTGATCTGCTGTTATAAATTCATGGAGATAGGCGATCTCACTCATCGGTATTTCGATATTGTAGGTTTTAAGCAGTGTATGAAATGCCTTTCCCACACTTTTGATAAAATCCCCATTATTTTCTTCAAATCCGTCTAAGCCTGCATACTCTGTGATCGGTGTTTTCGTCACAAGCCGCTCTACCAGACAGCATACATGGATATAAATGCCGATCAGAGTCTGGCCGCCAAACCGGTAACCCAGATATTTTTGCAGGATATTCACCGCTGTGTATACCTGGTCTAACAGCACCGTTGGATTTAAAATTGATAAATATCCCACTACATTTTGCAGCGTAAATTTCTTTCTCAGATTTTCTAACAGTTCCTCCATCTGATCCAGAGTAAGATATTTTAATAAAAGTTCCCGCATGATCTGGGGATTACTTTCTGAAATGATCTCCTCCAACGCTACAAAAGTCACATTGTCGATCTGAGGGTCTGAAGTGCCTGTTACAAAAAGTACATTGTCATTGTTAAATACATCACATTGTCTGCCCTTTGCTACCAGCTGCGTATATTCGCTGACCTTAAACTCCAGTTTTGCAGGCTCTGGAAAACTCTGCTCAAACATTTCCATCATTTTCTGAGCCATTCGCAGACCACTTTCACTGGTAAATAAGATCACATCACTTTTGCGCCTCTTAAAAACTTTATACCGGGCAATACTTGCCTGGGCTGCCTTTTCAAGCACCTCTTCCAGACTTTCATTCTGTAAAATATGCTCTGCCACACACAGTGCAAGGGCTGTTGAAACATTATTAATCAGTCCCACATTGCAATTAACAGAAAGATCAAAATTTTTCAGTATCTCTTCCAGTGAACCGGTATCTACCATGACCACCATATCCCCGCCTGTATCCATGCGGCTTAAATGTTCTGCCAACAGCAGCCGTATCTTATCCGGCGAAATGCTTAACGGCATGTCAATACTGTCAAATACACAGTTCTGGAACATACTGTTGACTGCATCTGCTATAGAAGAAGCCGTAGAATAACCATGACAGACAATGATACCTCTTATTTTCTGTCCCGAAAACTGAGAATTATAGCTTTGCAGGTATAAAAACATGGCGATCAGGATATCTGCCGGCATTCTCCGTTCCAGATTGCTCTGTATCAGCTGGGAAATGTCCTCTGCAATCATAGACTCATAGTTAAAATGCTGCCGCAGCAACATAAGTATTTCTTCCAGACTGCCCTGTTTTTCCGCTTCCCATTTATTCAGGGTAATTTCATAAATATCATGAATATAGAGAATCTTTGCCAAAACCGATGAAAAACTTCCAGGAAGTGTGATATACCGCTTTTTTACCACTACATCCAGAATGTTCCCAATAGAAGCTTCCAGTTCTTTTATCTTTTCTGCAGGGATCCGCTGCTCATAAGAAAGATAGTCATTTAACAACTCTAACTGGCGTTTTCCCCTTATCATGGTATCGTCTTTGATCTGATTTCCTTCAAAAACGCCTATCATGCGGTTTAAATGATCCTGTATTTGATCTGCTTCTTTATTTCGCTTGTAAAATGCTGTATTAATATAGGTTTCATTGCGTTCTGTTACAATAGGCATGGTGCGCAGCAGGTATTTTGGCAGATCATAGGCATGTATCTTTAATTCATGATCCTGTTCTCCTTTTTTCACCTGTTTTCTCTGTCTGGCACTTGCACACATCACCTGGATTACATTTTGCAGCGTTGTCACATTTTTCTCATACTCCCCATTGATCAACGCCCTAAGGACTACCGCTGAAATATAAATCTGGCATTTTATCCTTCGTCCTTCTGCCTGTATGTAGTGCATCACCAGTTCTTCTCTTTCCTCCAGGCTTTTTTCCTTAAAAGAGGGAACACGAAGAATAATGGGGATATGCTTTAAAAGACGTTCCGTGATACAGGAAGAGGGCTCTTTATCACATAAAAACAGATAGCGGATACTTCCCTTTTCCTTTTTGCGTACCACTTCTTTCGGAAGCCTGTTTTCCATCAGGTCGCACAGTTTTTTCTGCAGCGTTCCCATATTCTGGCAGCCTCCAAAAATAAAAAACAGGTCACTGTATTGTTCCAGAAGCCCCTTCTTTTCACCATTTCCAAAAATGATCTCCTCTGTTTCTTTTACATTTTCCTCTGTAAGATCAAAAAAGAACATTTCTGTTGCCGCAGGAAAACTTCCCTTTCGGAAAGCGGTTTTATAAACAGTTGTTGCAAGAAGTTTCTTTCCACATCCCATTTCTCCCCAGAGCATTGTAGGTATTCCTTCCGGCGGATACTCCACGCTCTCACTTAAAGAACGGAGAATACCTGCCAGGGAATGATCCGAACCTGAAATGTCAGAATACTCTGTATTATTCTGATAATGGCTTTTTACATAATCTTTGATCTCTTCCAGGTCATAAAACTCTTCTTCCTGGAAATCCATTTTAAAAAGCTCTTCCATCTTTTTCCTGTGAAGGAAGCAGACCGGACGGCTTCCTGCTTTCATTACCAGTTTTTCTTTTACCAGTTCATTTAAATACTGGCTGGCAAGAGATCTGCTGATGTGCATCTCATCACTGATAGCTCCTGCAGTAAACAGTTCCGTAAAGTTGAAGTCAAAGTGTTCTGTCAGTGCCAGAAGGTACTCTAATATCTGTTGTTTTGTACTTTTCATTCAATCTCTCCTTTCTGTTCCTGCCTGATGAGGTCATTATAGTGTTTTTTGCTCTGTTATGCGCAAAGTGTCGAAACAATCAACGCTTACAGCACATAATTCGTCTATTTTTTCTTTTTTCAACACTCTTTTTCTGATATCAGGCATTCGTTTGACACAAGTTATCTTATATTGTATTATAAAAATTATATTCAGCAGAATAAATACCAAAAAAGCAGCCGTTAAAAGTTTTTTCTTCTAACAGCCGCTTCTTTTCTGCTTCCTCTATCTGCACTTAAGCAGTGCCTGCAGATAAAGGGCTTTCATATTCCGTTTTATTTCTGGTGTTATTCTTCATGTTGTTACAGTCATCCATCTGATTGCTGTAACGGTTACTGTAATCATTGCTGTAGTCATTCTTTGCCATTTCAATACCTCCAAAAAGATATTTTTCATATTTAACTTTAAGTTACAGCTTTATTATGGCTGTATCCCGGCAGTTTATACGCAGCTTTTACAAATTTTTATTTCCAGTAATTTCCAGTAATTTCCACCTTTTTCCAGGGAATTTCCTTGCAATTTCCCTATATATATATTATAACTAATGTGAGGCAACATGGTCTCCCTTAAACCATGTCCTCATCCTTATTAATTATTTATACTCCCCTTGAGAAAAGCCAGGATAGCTCCCCTATCCCGGCTTTTCTCCCGTTTATGAATACAATTTTCCCAATCTGCACAAAGGCCCCTCTGCCGTTGGCAGAGGAGCCTGTCCTTCTTATCCTAACATACTTACGATTTTCACCGGATCTCTATAATTCCAGTCGGAAACTTTAATCCCAGTTGCTTCTGTGGAGGCGTGAACGATCTTTCCGTCTCCTATGTACATCGCTACATGGTTAATGCTCTTTCCGCTTCCGTAGAAGAGCAGGTCACCTGGCTGCATATCAGAAGCGCTCACTGCTGTTCCCTGGGATGCCTGGCTGCCTGAGGAACGGTTTAAGGAAATTCCCAATCCATTCTGATACACATATCTGGTAAAACCGGAGCAGTCTGTTCCAGTGCGTGGATCACTGCCGCCGTAACGGTAGGGACCGCCTACAAACTGAAGTGCATAGCTTACAAGCTGTTCTCTCTTATAGCTGCTAGAAGATTCAATGGCTTCTTTCCGGAGCTCTGCGATCTCATCTGTCCCCGCTTGTTCTACCTCTGCATTTCCAGAAACCGGAAGATAACCTTCTGTATCATTTACCCGTATCTTCATCCAGCCATTTCCCAGATCCTCTAAAACTTCATATGTATCGCCTGCTTTGGCAGTTGTTAGAACTTCTTCACTGTCTTTTGCCTTATTAATGTTCACACTGTCTGCTGTAATGGTGGCAACATAGGTACCTTCTTTAAATCCAGGTCCAATAGCTGCCATAGAAGTCATCGGAACTACCAGCATCAGCATTCCACATACAAGTCCTGTTCTAACCAGTTTACCAAAAAATTTATGCATTCTCATCCCATCCTATTTGTTACGGTTTATGTTAAATAGTTGCGTCTAATTGTTACACAAATGTTACGTTAATTACATTTGTATTATACCACACATAGCCTATCCGTCAATATATTTATTATTTTTTAATATTTGTTCATATTTTTGACAGATTTCACAATTTCTTCACATGCAACAGCCAGGACGTAACCGTAAAACCGATTCAAATACAAACAAAAAGCCCCGGTACCTATCTGGCACCTGGGCTATGTGATGATTCTTATTAACCTAAAACACTTACAATCTTTACCGGCTTGCGGTAATTATAAGGAGAAGTCTTAATACCTGTAGCTTCTGTGGAAGCATGGACCACCTGTCCATTTCCAATATACATCGCTACATGGTTGATACCCTCGTCATCCCCGTAGAAAATCAGATCTCCCGGCTGCATCTCCTCTTCAGAAACAGGTGTACCACAGTTAGCCTGTCCTTTCGAAGAATGCGGAAGGTTTACAGAAGCAACATGCTGTAAAATATAGCGGGTAAAACCAGAGCAATCCACTCCATTATTAGGGTCAACTCCACCAAAAACATAACTTCCGCCGATAAATTGAAGAGCAAATTCTACTGTCTGGCGGCGTTGCCTGACAGAAAGGTCCACCGTTTCCTGATTTTTTTCTACCAAAGATGCCTTTCCGGAAGTTTTAATATAGCCTTCCCCATCTCCGGCAACAATTTTCACCCAGCCATTCCCCAGGTTTGAAAGAACCTCAAAGGTCTGTCCTCTTTTTACCCGCCCTACAGAACGGCTATGTTCATTGGCAGAAAGATGTACTTCTACGGAAGGCGCTGCTATCGTAACCATATAAGAAGAACGTGTCTGTACTTCTGCATTTTCAGAGGCAGCATAACCAGTCGTTGGATTTACAAAAAGAATACCTGATAAAAGAAAAAGACCTGCGGCAGCCTTTACCGCACGTCTCTGGAATAAAGCAAGATTCACGCTGAAAGTCTCCTAACTGTAGCAATAAAATTGTTACGGATTTGTTACGAACTAACAACATGATTATATTATTTTTTCACAATAATGTCAATAAAAAGAGGATGTTTTTTAACATCCCCCTGTACCGTAAAACGATTGCCGCTTTATCTTCCCGGCCCTTTAAACATCCAGAAGATCATTAAGATAAGAATTACCGGCCAGATATAAGATAAGATCCAGCCAGCCAGTCCTATAATGCCAAAGAACAGGCTCATAAGCAGGAAGATAATGAAAAATACGATCAAGCCCACTGCCAGCCTCACGTACCATTTACCGAAATCCACATAATGTACATTTCTCCGGTATGCGTCCTGATAATCGTCCTCTCTATCTACGGTTCCGTAAGATCCGCTGTATTCCCGGCTGCTGCGGTTAACGTCCTCTTCCTGTGCTTCGCCAGATCCATACGTTTCATAACCGTCCGGCCGGTCCTCTGTATCAAGAGCCGCATCGACAATCGTCCTTGCAATAATCTTCGGTCCTCCAAGACTTTCGATCACCTCCGCCTCATCTACCCCCTTGTTTATCTCATCTGAAATATAAGAATCATAATATCTGATATTTTCCCGGATCACGGAATAAGGAACACGACCCTCCAGTTCTGTCCTAAGTCCCTGTAAAAATTCTGCTCTGGTCATTATTCAGCCCTTTCCTTTATTACGCCTTCCCGGTATGCCGCCACTAATTCCTTCAGATCTGCGATCTGTTCCTTTAATTCAAGGCCCTTATCTGTATCTGCTACCATTTTTCTCACCTTCAGTTTCTCAACCACAGAAACCTTTGGTGTGCTGTCCTTTTTCGGATCAAATGGCATGTGCTCAGCCAGTGCAAGATGGTGTGAGTTGTAGATCAGCGTATATCCTGCAATACCGGTGGTGCTTTGATATGATTTTGAAAGGCCCCCGTCGATCACAAAAAGCTTTCCCCCCGCTTTTACCGGTTTTTCTCCGTCTTTTAACTTAACCGGTACATGACCATTGATAATGTGAGAACCTTCTGTTTCCAAGCCAAATTCCTGTAATATCTTATCACAGATCTCCACCTTTTCGCAAAGTTTATAATACGGATTCATCTCTTCTTTGTGAGTTGCTTTATCCTCTACGAAATAATGCTCAAAAGTAGTCATTTTGGCTTTTCCAAAAACGGGAGATCTGGCTCCGCACCAGAGATACCACATTAAGTCCAATGCTTCTTCTTTTCCGTCCGCACCGTCTGGAAGAAAGTATGCATTATGCACCTGACGGTTTAAGAAATCCATAAGAGATTTTCCCTGATAACCATTGCCATGGATCATGATCGTGTCAAAACTGCCATCCTTTTTCATAGGAATACATCCATGATACATCAGGTTGGAATTATAACACTTATAAATCCCGCCATGGGAGTAAATAAATTTCACCTGACGCTGTAAGACCTCACTGTGTCTAAACGATGCACAGAGCGTGCGCAGCAGTTCTTTCTCACCTCTGGTCAGTTCCAGTGGATTTCTCGGATCGATGGTAGGAAAATTCATATCCAGCATAGGATATTCTTTTCCTTCAATGGTAACGGTACCCTTTTTGTAATCCACTGCTGTCAGAAGCATACGGTTTTCCATCTCATATTCCGGGTGACGCTGCACAATGGCTTCTTCCACCTTAAACTGGATCACCGCAATAGCCTTGTGCATCTTAGCCGCCAATCCCGGATCCACTGCATCGTATATGTTTTCATCCAAGATCTTCGGCATAAACCTTGCACATGGATCGTCCTGATAAACCTTGGCTGCAAACATAGACAGCGGGCGCAGATTGATGCCATAGCCATCTTCCAGCACATCAAAGCTGTTGTAACTGATAGCGATGCGCAAAACATTGCAAATACAAGCCAGATTTCCTGCAGCAGCTCCCATCCAGGAAATATCGTGATTTCCCCACTGGATATCCACATCGTGGAAATTCATCAGCTCTTTCATAATGATATCCGCTCTCGGGCCACGATCGAAAATATCACCGATAATATGAAGATTATCAATCGTCAGATTCTGGATCAGACGGCACAATGCCACGATAAACTTGTCCGCAATGCTGGTATCAATGATGGAATGGATGATCTCATTGTAATAAAGTTTCTTGTTCTCATCACTGTAATCTACATGTAGAAGTTCATCAATGATATAGGCAAACTCTTTTGGCATCTTCTTCCTGACCTTGGAACGTGTATACTTGGAAGATACCTCTCTGCAGATCTTAACCAGTCTGTAAATGGTTATCTTCTGCCAATCCTCTGTATATCGTCCCATCTTCATCATCCGCGGCAGGTGACGCTCCGGGTAATAGATCAGATTTGCCAGCTGAAGCTGCTCTTCCTCCGGGATCAGATGTCCGAAGGTTTCCTTGATCTTTTCCCGAATGATACCGGACGAAGACCGCAACAGGTGGATAAACGCTTCATACTCTCCGTGAAGGTCACTGAAGAAATACTCTGTTCCTTTCGGCAGACTACAGATTGCCATTAAGTTTACGATTTCGCTGGTGGCTTCCTTAACCGATGGATATTCCCTTGCAAGAAGCTGCAGATATGCCATCTCCCTCATAAATATATTCCCCCGTTTTTGTTGCGTTTTGTATAGATTTATAGTACCATATTCTCATTGAAAATAAAAGTTTTTCCATAGGAACACATGCTTACAGTTTGTTAAGAATTATGAAGAAATGGCTAAGAAAAAGCCGGGAAGGAACTTAAAAAGTATGGAAGAATTATATGTATTCGGCACCGGAAATGCCCAGGCAACACACTGTTACAATACATGTTTTGCGATAAAAGACGGGGATGAATTTTTCATGGTAGATGCCGGAGGCGGCAATGGCATTTTAGGCATTCTTGAAAAGATGCATGTGGACATGGCTCATATCCACCACATTTTCGTCACACATGAGCACACTGACCATATCCTAGGCATCGTCTGGATGGTCCGCATGATTGCCGCTGCCATGAAAAAGGGAAAATATGAGGGAGAGCTTCGCATCTACTGCCATCCAGGGCTTGTCGATACCATTTCCACCTTATGCCGTTTAACACTCCAGGGAAAATTTTATAAAATGATCGGAGAACAGATCTTTCTGATCCCGGTAGAAGACGGAGAGACTGTTTCTGTTTTAGACTATGATGTAACTTTCTTTGATATTTTGTCTACAAAGGCAAAACAGTTTGGCTTCACCATGAATCTGAAAAACGGAAAGAAATTCACCTGCGCCGGAGACGAGCCTTACAATCCGGAATGTAAGCCATATGCAGAAGGCAGCCAATGGCTTTTACACGAAGCATTCTGCCTCTATGGAGACAGAGAACGTTTCCAACCTTATGAGAAGCATCACAGTACCGTAAAAGAAGCCTGTGAACTGGCCGAAAGTCTTTCTATCCCCAATCTGGTGCTGTGGCATACAGAAGATAAGAACTTAAACCACCGAAAAGAGCTTTATACAGCAGAAGGCAAAGAATATTATCATGGAAATCTGCTGGTTCCTGATGACGGGGAGATCATCGAACTGTAATCCTCTCTGTCAAACCCGCTGCTAACAGTTCCCTTACAATACGTGATTTCAGAGGCGTTGGCGTTGCGTCCGCCTCTGAAATTCGGGTGCAACTAGCGGAAAATATCTTACGGCACTTTTGATTCCAAACGTGCCTAACCTTGTATAATCGCCATTTTTTCTTATTTCAGCTTTTTAGTATGCCATCTTATAAATTTCAATAATATCCGGCTTGTCCAATACCTTGATACCTGCAAGTGTTCTTGCTCCATGATTGGTGCATTTTTCTGCCAGTTCTTCAAAGGATGCCGGATCTACATTCAGTTCTCTTAAAGAAGTCGGCATATTCAGGCTCTTGAAATAATCTTCAGTAGCCTTAATACCTGCTAAAGCGGTCTTTTCCGGATGTTCAAAATCCATCTCAATATTCCATACGTTCACTGCATACTGAGCAAAGCGGCTTACATTATTCTCATATACATACCTTGCCCAGGATGCCCATAAAGCAGAAAGTCCTGCGCCGTGAGCAATTTTCTCATCCATACCGGAAAGTTCATGCTCCATCTGATGTACTACCATAAAAACCGTTCTTCCAAGCCCGGTCAGGTCATTGTGTGAAATGGTTCCCGCCCACATGATAGCTGCTCTTGCTTCATAGTCATTCGGATTTTCCAGTGCTGCTTTTCCAGCCGGAATCACGGTCTTTAAAACGCCCTCTGCAATGCGGTCAGATAATGGTGTATTTTCACCAACACTGAAATACCGTTCTAAGGTGTGCATCATAATATCCACCGCTCCGCAGCCGGTCTGGAACGGACTTACAGTATAGGTCAGCTCAGGGTTGCAGATAGAGAACAACGGTCTGTGTCCAGGACTGTTAAATCCACGCTTTAAGCCCAACTCCGTATTGGTAATAACACTGGAAGAACTCATCTCACTGCCAGTTGCAGACAGTGTCAGGATAACACCTACTGGCAGAGAAGCCTTTGGAGTTGCCTCTTTCATATAGAATTTCCATACATCTACATCCGGGTTTGCAATACCGTCTGCAATGCATTTTGCGGAGTCGATGACGCTTCCTCCGCCTACTGCAAGAATAAAATCAACACCTTCCTTTTTTCCCAGTTCAATCCCTTCTCTTGCCATAGCAAGTGTAGGATTTGCCTGAACACCGCCTAAAGTCACATAATCAATATTTTCTGCCTTTAAAGCATCTAATACCGCATCAAGAAGTCCGCTCTTTTTTGCGCTTGCGCCTCCAAAGTGAACGAAAACCTTCTTAAAACCATATTCCTTCACCAGTTTTCCCACCTGCCTATGGGTCTCTTTTCCAAAAATCATCCGAGTCGGTGCATAAAATTCAAAATTCTGCATTACCTTGTCCTCCATACGATCACTATGTCCTCTCGAAGTCTTTTCTGCACTTGCTTTTTTTTGTGGCCGAGATTCTGAGAGAACATTTATTAACTTCATACTGCCTGAAACATATATCGTTACTGTTCATACGTTACATGAGCAGCAACGAAATCTGCCACTAATAACTTCTTTCAGATGCATTGTGTATAAAAAGCCGCCAGGCAATCATACCAGACGACTTTTACTCATTTTATTAACTTAACCTGTGGATAAACAATCCACTTCTTAACTTCGGCTCAAACCATGTAGACTTAGGCGGCATTAAAAGCCCTGCGTCTGCTACGGCTAAAAGCTCTTCTATAGAAGTTGGGTACATAGAAAATGCAATTTCCATATCTTCGCTTACGCGGCGTTCCAGTTCTTTTAAACCGCGGATACCACCGATAAAGTCGATGCGCTTATCTGTTCTTGGATCACCGATGCCAAGTACTGGTCCTAACAGCTGGTCCTGCAAAATGGAAACATCCAGTCCCTTTACCGGGTCAGCGCTCTTGTACTGCGTAAGTACCTTTAAGGCATACCAGGTGTTATCCAAGTACATGCCAAAGGTTCCTTTTTCACCTGGAGCATATGGTTCTTTTCCAATTTCTTCCAGTTCAAATTTCTCTTTTACTGCCTCAAAGAACTGCTCTCTGCTCAGCCCGTTTAAATCCTTAACCACACGGTTGTAAGGAAGGATCATCAGTTCCTCATCCGGGAATAAAACAGACAGGAAATAGTTAAATGGCTCTTCTCCTGTGTATTCAGGATTTTCAGCCCTGCGCTTTAAGCCAACCTTAACAGCAGAAGCGGCTCTGTGATGTCCGTCTGCAATATAGGTGGCCAAAATTGCCGCAAATGCTGCCTCAATGGCTTCTATCTGTGCCAGATCATCGATCTTCCACACTCTGTGGTGGATGCCGTCATCGGATACAAAATCGTAGAGAACCGGTTTTGCCTTCTCTTCTGCTACAATCGTCTTTAACGTCTCATTCTGTCTGTAAGCCAGGAAAATAGGACCTGTCTGGGCATTGACTGTATCCACATGGCGGATACGGTCTAATTCCTTGTCTTCTCTGGTATTCTCATGCTTCTTGACCACACCGTTTATATAATCATCAATGGAGCTGCAGGCAACGATACCCGTCTGGCTGCGTCCGTCCATGGTCAGTTCATACAGATAATAGTGATCTCCTGCATCAGTAACATAGATTCCTTCTGCAATCTGTGTATCTAAAAGCTCTTTTGCCTTTTCATACACACAGTCTGCATACGTATCCACATCATCGGAAAACTGCGTCTCTGCCCTGTCAATATTTAAGAAAGAAATCGGATTTCCCGCTACTGCCGCACAGGCCTCTTTCCGGTTGTATACGTCATAAGGAAGAGCTGCAACCTTAGCCGCATTCTCCTTTGCAGGTCTGATGCATACAAATGGTTTTACTACTGCCATCTTTTTCTCCTTCTGATCTAACGCCTTATTTACTTCACTACGCGTACACGCAAAACGCCTTCAATGGCTTTTAATTTCTCCACAGTAGACTCTTGTGGCTTGTGTTCCAGATCTAATAAGGTATAAGCATACTTATCTCGGCTCTTATTGGTCATGTCAGAAATGTTCACGCCCTGAGCTGCCAGGATGGCAGTGATCTGGCCGATCATATTAGGGATATTCATATGGAGAACGGCAATACGGCTTGCTGCCTGGCATACGCCCATATCGCAGGCCGGATAATTAACAGAATTCTTAATATTACCATTTTCCAGATAATCTGTGATTTCCTGTACTGCCATAACTGCGCAGTTGTCTTCCGACTCTCTTGTAGAAGCACCCAGATGCGGAGTAAGGATCACATGTTTCATATGTACTACCTTTGGATTAGGGAAGTCGCTGACATAACGGGCAACTTTTCCGGACTCCAGTGCTGCGGCCATATCGTCATCATTTACAAGAGTATCCCTTGCAAAGTTTAAGATCACCACGCCATCCTTCATCATACCCAGTTTTTCTTTGTTGATCATACCCTTGGTAGACTCTAATAACGGCACATGAACGGTAATATAATCGCACTCCTGGAAAATAGTATCCTGATTGGTAATGTGCTTTACATTTCTGGAAAGTCTCCATGCGGCATTGACGGAGATATATGGGTCGTAGCCGTAAACTTCCATTCCCAGGTGGGTAGCTGCATTGGCAACCTCAGCACCAATGGCACCAAGTCCGATGACACCTAACTTCTTGCCCTTTAATTCCCAGCCTGCAAAAGCTTTTTTGCTCTTTTCCGTTGTTTTTGCAATATTTTCGTCTTCTGCATTGTCCTGACACCATTTAATACCACCTACAATGTCACGGGATGCTAAAAACATGCCTGCAAGAACCAGCTCCTTTACGCCGTTTGCGTTGGCACCCGGTGTGTTAAATACAACTACACCAGCCTTTGCACACTCATCTAAAGGAATGTTATTCACACCAGCCCCTGCACGGCCTACTGCCAGAAGTCCCTGTGGCAGTTCCATTTCATGCATGGAAGCGCTTCGCACTAAAAAGGCATCTGCCTCTGCTTTATTGTCAGTTAATTCATAATCAGTCGGGAACAGGTCCGTTCCGCAGGCTGCAATTGGATTTAAGCAATGGATTTTTTTCATAATACTCTCTCCTCGTCCTCACGAATACGTTTCACGTACGGTCACAAAATACCGTTTTCAAATTTTACAAATGCTTTTTCTCAAAGTCAGCCATAAACTCAACCAGCTTCTCTACGCCGGCCTTTGGCATTGCATTGTAGATACTTGCACGCATACCACCTACGGTTCTGTGACCCTTTAAGTTTTCAAGACCGGCTGCCTTGGATTCTTTTACAAATAAGGCATCCAGTTCTTCATTTCCGGTAATAAATGGTACATTCATGATAGAACGGTCTTTCTTTACTACAGTACCCTTAAACAGCTTGCTCTCATCCAAGAAGTCATAAAGGATCTTTGCTTTCTCCTCGTTGATCTTCTTCATCTCTTCCAGGCCGCCTTTTGCCTTTAACCACTTAAATACCTTTCCGCACATGTAAATGCCGTAGGTAGGAGGTGTATTGTAAAGAGATTTTGCGTCTGCATGGATCTTGTAGCGCAGCATGGTTGGTGTTCCCTCTAATACATCTTCTGTGATCAGGTCCTCACGGATGATAACAATAACAGTACCTGCAGGTCCTACGTTCTTCTGTGCGCCTGCAAAAATCAGTCCGTATTTGGATACGTCCACAGGCTCAGATAAGAAGCAGGAAGATTGGTCTGCTACTAACAGTTTTCCCTTTGTATTCGGGAGAGTCCAGAACTTGGTTCCGTAAATAGTATTATTTTCACAGATGTACACATAATCTGCATCTTCAGATACAGGCAGGTCAGAACAATCCGGAATATAGCTGAAGGTTTTGTCAGCACTGGAAGCAATGGCATTTGCCTTTCCGTAGATAGATGCCTCTTTGTGCGCTTTCTTTGCCCACTGTCCGGTAATGATATAATCTGCCACGCGGTTCTTCATCAGGTTCATAGGAACCATGGCGAACTGGGTGGAACCGCCGCCCTGAAGAAAAAGCACCTTGTAATTCTCCGGAATGCGCAAGAGATCGCGCAGATCTGATTCAGCATCTTCAATAATGTTCTCGTATGACTTAGATCGATGACTCATCTCCATTACTGACATTCCTGTGCCTCTGTAGTCCAGCATTTCTGCTGCTGCTTCGTTCAGGACTTCTTCCGGTAATACTGCCGGTCCTGCTGAAAAGTTGTAAACTCTGCTCATAGTTTTCCTCCTCTTGGAATTCTCTCAGAATATTTGGTGCTTTCTATTTTGTTTTTATGCACCCTTTTATCTATATATGCAAGCGGCTCCCCAGCATGATGCAAATGGGAAAATTTTCCCGCATCACACAGAGAAGCCACCTGTGTATATACGCCCTTGTATAAGTAATTCTATCTTTTCTATTGCTTTACCAGTATAAACCAATAACACGGTAACGTTCCAAGGTGTTAAAAATTACTATACAACGTTTCTTTTTATTTTTCAAGTCATTTTTTTCTGAAACTTTTTGCGTTTTATCTTTAAATATTCAAAATTATTTAGTTGATTTTCAAATCTGTATCATCAAATGCATCTGCGATCGGTGCCCCCGGAGATACCATTGGGAATACCTTGTCGTCACAGCCGATCTGACAGTCGATGACAACCGGTATATTTAAGGAGATAGCTTCTTTTAATACAGGAGCCAGTTCTTCCTTCTGGGTCACTCTGTAAGCCTTTGCTCCCATTGCCTCTGCGATCTTTACATAATCAACAGAATCATTAAGCACAGTCTGAGAATAACGCTTTCCGTAGTAGAGAGTCTGCCACTGGCGGACCATACCTAATACATGATTGTTGATGATCAATTCAATCACAGGAATATTGTAACGGGTGGCTGTAGCAATCTCGTTCATATTCATGCGGAAGCAGCCGTCACCTGCAATATTAATGACCGTCTTATCTTTGCAGCCCATTTTAGCACCAAGAGAAGCGCCCAGGCCGTATCCCATAGTTCCCAGTCCGCCGGAAGTAAGGAGAGTTCTCGGCTGGCGGTATTTATAATACTGTGCAGCCCACATCTGATGCTGACCAACTTCCGTTACAATCACAGCATCCCCGCCGGTCACTTCATTTACAGTCTGAACAATGAACGGACCGGTCAGTACGTTTTTGTCATAACGCAGAGGATACATATCTTTCATACGCTCAATATGAGCGATCCACTCATCGTGGTTAACAGGATCCAAACGAGTATTTAAACGGCGTAAAATGACCTTGGCATCGCCGATGATACTTGCATCAACCTTAATATTCTTATTAATCTCTGCACGATCAATATCAATCTGTAGGATTTTCGCATTTTTCGCGAATTTTGATGCATTTCCAATAACTCGGTCACTAAATCTTGCTCCTACTACGACTAACAGATCTGCCTCTGTAATGCCATAGTTTGAAGTCTTGGTTCCGTGCATACCGACCATACCTGTATACAATTCGTCCGTACCGTCAAATGCGCCCTTACCCATTAAACTGTCTGCAACCGGCGCCTGGATCTTGTGTGCAAACACACGCAGTTCCTCTGATGCATTGGAGATAACAGCACCGCCACCTACAAAGATAAAAGGCTTTTGTGCCTTGCGGATCATCTCTAAGGCACGTTCCATGTCCTCTTCTTTAATGGTGTCTGTCTGCGGCTCAATCTTTTCCGGTTTCTGATACTCATAATCTGTGGTTGCCGCAGTTACATCCTTTGTAATGTCCACAAGAACAGGACCCGGTCTTCCGCTCTGAGCGATAACGAAAGCTCTGCGGATCACCTTTGCCAGTTTGTTGATGTCTTTTACAATGAAATTGTATTTGGTAATAGGCATGGTAACACCTGTGATGTCAATCTCCTGGAAACTGTCCTTACCCAAGAGACTGTTTGCCACGTTACAGGTAATAGCTACTACCGGAACAGAATCCATGTATGCAGTAGCAATACCTGTTACCAGGTTGGTTGCACCAGGACCGGAAGTTGCCAGACATACGCCTACCTTTCCGGTAGCTCTGGCATATCCGTCTGCTGCATGGGAAGCGCCCTGTTCATGAGATGTTAGGATGTGGGTGATCTCATTCTGGTGCTGATACAACGCATCATATATATTCAGGATTGCACCGCCCGGATATCCAAAAACGGTGTCTACTCCCTGTTCTTTCAAACATTCTATAACGATTTCCGCACCTGTCAATTTACTCATTTGTCCTGTGCTCCTTTACAAAATAATCCTGTGTGCGATCCTTATTTTGCCTGAAGGATAGCGCCCTTATCACCGGAAGTTACCAGTGAAGCATATCTTGCCAGATAACCGGTGGTTACCTTTGGCTCTCTTGGCTGCCATTTCGCTTTTCTGGCTGCCATTTCTTCATCAGAAACCAGTACATTTAACTGATGATTGTCAATATCGATGGAAATGATATCTCCCTCTTCTACTAAGGCGATCGGGCCGCCTACAGCTGCTTCCGGAGAAACATGTCCAATAGAAGCGCCTCTGGAAGCTCCTGAGAAACGTCCGTCCGTGATCAATGCTACCGTAGAGCCAAGTCCCATTCCCGCAATAGCAGATGTCGGATTCAACATCTCTCTCATACCTGGGCCGCCCTTTGGTCCCTCATAACGGATCACAACAACGTCGCCGTCAACGATTTTGCCGCCCTTAATCGCTGCAATAGCATCTTCCTCACAGTCAAAGACTCTTGCTGGTCCTTCATGCTTTAACATTTCAGGAGCCACGGCAGAACGTTTTACAACGCCTGAATCTGGTGCCAGGTTGCCCTTTAAAATAGCAATACCACCCGTCTGGCTGTATGGATTGTCGATGGTACGGATCACATCCGGATTCTTATTTACGCAATCTTTGATGTTCTCCCCAACCGTCTTTCCTGTAACAGTCATACAGTCCAGATTTAACAGGCCCTTCTTGCTGATCTCATTCATAACAGCATAAATGCCGCCTGCTTCGTTCAGATCTTCAATGTAGGTATGGCCTGCAGGTGCCAGGTGGCACAGGTTCGGTGTTCTTGCGCTGATCTCATTTGCAATGTCTACATTTAACTCAACGCCAGCCTCATGTGCAATTGCCGGTAAGTGAAGCATACTGTTGGTAGAACATCCTAAAGCCATATCCATAGTTAAAGCATTCATAAATGCTTCTTTTGTCATAATATCTCTCGGACGGATGTTTCTTCTTAACATCTCCATTACCTGCATACCTGCATGCTTAGCCAGCTTAATACGCTCAGAGTAAACAGCTGGAATCGTTCCGTTTCCACGAAGTCCCATACCAAGAACCTCTGTCAAACAGTTCATACTGTTTGCGGTATACATACCGGAACAGGAACCGCAGGTTGGACAGGTCTTATTTTCATATTCTTTTACATCTTCTTCCGTCATCTTTCCTGCTGCGTAGGCGCCAACCGCCTCGAACATGCTAGAAAGACTTGTCTTACATCCCTTTACGTGGCCTGCAAGCATAGGGCCTCCGCTAACAAATACAGTCGGGATATTTAATCTTGCTGCTGCCATTAACAGACCAGGAACGTTCTTGTCACAGTTTGGAACCATAACTAAAGCGTCAAACTGATGAGCCATTGCCATACATTCCGTAGAGTCAGCGATCAGGTCTCTGGTAACCAGTGAATATTTCATACCAACATGACCCATAGCAATACCGTCACAGACTGCAATTGCCGGGAATACAACCGGAGTACCGCCGCCCATGGCAACGCCTAATTTTACAGCTTCTACAATTTTATCCAGGTTCATATGTCCCGGAACGATCTCATTATAAGAACTTACAATACCAACTAATGGCTTATTCATTTCTTCTTCTGTCATACCAAGTGCATTAAAAAGAGAACGGTGAGGTGCCTGCTGCATCCCTTTTCTTACTGCGTCACTTCTCATAGTTTTTATCCTCCTGAAATTCTGGCGCATTTTTACTCAGTCAAAAATGTGCCCCTTTGTTTTCTTAAAATTAGTGGATACGTTCTGCAACCAGATCGCCCATCCGGGTGGTTCCAACCTCGGTGCAGCCATCTGACATAATATCGCCGGTGCGATATCCGTCTGTCAGTACCTGACGTACAGCAGCTTCTACTGCCAGTGCCTCTTTATCCAGATCACAGGAATAACGAAGAAGCATTGCGGCAGAAAGAATGGTTGCTAATGGGTTTGCAATGTCTTTTCCTGCAATATCCGGTGCAGAGCCATGGCTTGGCTCATACAGACCGAACTTGGACTCATTTAAGCTTGCTGAAGATAACATGCCAATAGAACCGGTGATCATACTTGCCTCGTCAGAAAGGATGTCACCAAACATATTTTCAGTCAAAACCACATCAAACTGGCCCGGGTTCATAACTAACTGCATTGCACAGTTATCAACCAACATATGACTTACTTCTACTTCAGGGTAATCCTTTGCAACTTCATTTACAACCTTGCGCCATAAACGGGAAGTGTCTAACACATTTGCCTTATCAACACTTACCAGCTTTTTGCGGCGCTTCATAGCGATTTCAAAACCCTTGACAGCAATGCGGCGAATCTCATGCTCGCTGTATGGCATGGTGTCTACCGCGTACAGTTCTCCGTCCTTTTCTTCGGTGCTTCTTGCTCCGAAGTAAACGCCACCGGTCAGCTCACGCATAATGACCATATCAAAGCCATTTCCAATGATCTCTTTCTTTAACGGGCATGCATCTGCCAGCTGTTCAAAAAGATAAGCCGGACGGATGTTTGCAAACAGATTTAAGCCTTTGCGGATCTTTAAAAGTCCAGCTTCCGGTCTTAACTCAGGTGCTATATCATACCATCTGGAGTTACCAACGTTACCGCCAACTGCACCTAACAGCACTGCATCTGAATTTCTGGCTGTTGCTAAAGCCTCATCTGTCAGTGGAACACCGTATGCGTCAATGGAGCAGCCGCCCATTAAAATATCTGTATAATCAAACTTATGTCCGTAAACTTCTCCTACTTTGTCTAATACTTTTTTGGCCTCTCTTACGATCTCAGGACCAATACCATCTCCTGGAATTGTAACTATATTATAATCCATAATTATTATCCCCTCTGTTTATTATTCCTATCGGTTATGTCATCTGCAATAACTGCGGTTTCTATCAATCATATCTCATTTAAGGCTTCATTTCAACTGTTCCCATCCATTTTCCCTATTACAAAATATACATGTTTGGAATTACCAGTATAACTACAAATCATATTTCTACTGAATCTCACGGATCATGCAATACTGTTTTAAATCAAAATGCTTCTGGACAATGCCAAAAAGTTTAAAGCCAAAATGCTCATACATAGGCACATTATCCGGGTTATGAGTTTCCAGAGAAACCATAAGATGATGCTCTTTGGCATAGCGGATCACCTCTTCCATAAGAAGAGCCGCCAGACCATGATGCTGCATATCCGGGTCCACTGCCAGGTAGATTACATGAAGCCGCTCTTCCTGATGAAGCTGGTCTGTCCAGCGTGAATTTAAGTAATCACGGCCTCTCATAAAATTCCATAAAGTTTTAAGGCTCGGATCCTCTTTGATCAGATATTCATCTGTTTTCAAGTTAGCCCAGGCTTCTGTCAGATAAAAAGTAAGGGGATTATAAGGTTCTGACTCATCCGATACCACTAACAGCGAATTCATTTCCTCACTGTCAGAATAAATCTCACAGGTTTCGATAAATTCTGTAAGATCGCACTTAAAAAGCTCTGGCAGCAGATGCTCCCTGGTTTTCTTTTCCGGAATCAGCTTGCAATAAAGCGGATCATGAGCAAAGCATTTTACCAACAGCTTTTCCAGTTTTGGCAGGTCTTCTTTCTTTACTCTGTATAACGTCTGACTTTCCATGCTATATGTCTATTCTCCTCACTGTTTTTGAACACAGCCTTCCATGGCCGCTAAAAGTTTCTCCACAGAAGATGCCATATAATCAATATCATCCCTGTAGCATTGCTCCTGGGCATTTGCTGCCCGGAGCAGGATCTTGTACTCTTCCTCCAGGTCCGGTCTTTCTCCTGCTTTCTGCCGTTTATTCTTTTCCTTTAAGCTCACTACCAGATCGTACAGATTTTCATGATGGATAATACGGCCGTAGCCCCATTTTAACAGGTCTGCAGGCTGATTTAATACATACTCTGTAAAGTAACGGAATACTTCTCGGTCAAACAGAAAGGCATACCGGTTATTATCGATCTCATAAACAGCTTCCAGGGCTCCGGCCGGATGTTCCTCCTTTAAACAGTCAATAGCCTTATAAATGGCTTTCAGATTCTCACCTACGCCCTGCTGAGGGAACAGTACGTCATCATGCCAGTTTAAGCGGACAAAATAGTCCTGTTCCTTGCGGAAGATATAAAGAAGGGAGCTGTTTAAGGCTGCATATTTTACTGCCATATTCTTTGCTTCTTCACCTTTTCCTGCTTCCAGAAGGTTTTTATAAGTTTCATTAATCCTCCGAATCTGGTCATATAACTGACGTCCCAGCTCTTTGGCCTTTTTCAAGCGCTCCATAAGGACAGTCTCATCTGCCCGTGTTTTTTCGCACAGTGTTTTTTCTACACTGTCTTCCACAGCTTCAAACAGCCGTTCAAAATCCATAGGTACTACTGCTGTATAATCAAATGCCAGTACCAGTTTTCCATATAGGTTATGGTGAAAGCGGTAAACCGGTTCATCATAGAAATCTTCATTATCAAACTGGGAGTGGTAATGGGTCTCCATAAACGCTCCATCGCTGAACTCATTTACAGCGGACGGAATCCCTGCAATGGCAATGGAAAAATCATCAGACCAAGTCTGGATGGGGAAGTGGACTTCCAGGCCTTGCGGGTATGCTTCCTTCGACGGCCGGATATGTTGCGTAACCTCCTTCATAAAGGAAGCATATTCATAGGTACAGCGAACTGCATCCTTCTTTCCATGTGCATGGGCAGGAAGTTCAAAGTTAAAATCTGCGATCACTTTTCCCTGCCACTCTGGATGGGCAGTAAATACCTGTTCATAGGCACCAGTAGACCAGTCATATTTAGAGTCTACCACGCCCCACTCTTCTGCCGCCATAGCACAGAATACAAGAGTCTTCCTGGGCTTATAGCCCATATGGATAAAGGTTCTTGCAATTCCAAGCATCATGGCAACAGCTGCATTATCATCCTGAAATCCTGTAAAATAAGAGTCATAATGAGCAGACAGCATGATCATCTGCTCCGGCTCTTCCCCCGAAATCATACCGGTAATGTTATAGGACTCACGGTCACAAAGCACCGTAGACCGGGCATCAAATAATACCCGGATTTCACTAAAACCCCCTGTATGATTGCCGTTTTTTTTCATTTTTCCCATACCTTCTTTTAAAACAGCTGCATCTGCCTGGGAAATAGAGAATGCAGCCGCTTCTTTCGGACCTGCAATGTCCTGGGCATTTAAGGAAGTATCATGGATTTCCCCATACCCCTGGTCCTGAACTGCAATAAGAGCTGCCGCTCCCTTTAAATGTGCCTGGTATACCGGAAAATTGATCCACCACTCTTCTCTCTGATTGATGTCGATCATCACCAGTTTGCCTTTTACATCTATATTTTCATAGGCTTCTGCTGTTCCACGGCCTAGATAGACCATGGAAAATTCTTGAAATCCTTCTGTATGGAAATCGGTCTGATAAGCACCTAACTGAAATTCGTATTTTTTTCCTTCTTTATCACGATAACGAAGGACTGCATGATGAAAGTCCCAGCTATCTACCTTGATCTTGTCCTTCTGTACATTCTGAAGACCCATTTCCTGCATTTCTTTTAAAAGCAGTTCTCCTGTCTCCCACTCTGCCCTGGAACCGGCTGTACGATATCCAAGCGTCGGATTGGTCTTCGGTCCTTCCATTCTTTTTGCAAGATCATAAGATTTCTTTACATCAACAGCCTGTTCAAAGGCTTCTTCCCATTCCCTTAAACATTTCATATTTCTGTCCTCTTTCTTCTATGTACGCTTCTAATCTCTGTATGAGAACACATCCATCTCAAATGCTGCATCTATAATAGCACAAAATAAGCCGCTGCAAAATGTCTTTTTACACTTTGCAGCGGCTTACATGTTAGTAGAGTTATATACGCAGCATATCTTCCTTACTGGGCGATCCAGGCTCCGTCTTCACCTACCAGATAATTATCCGGTGTCATGCAGTTAGTAAGCATATCACCATTTTCCGAACAGTAATAGTTCTTTCCGTTCCAGTCGATCCAGCCAGTCTTCATATAACCGTTTTCATCAAAGAAATACCATTTTCCGCCTAATTCTTCCCATTTGTTTGCAGGATAGGTGCCGTCTGCGTTTCGGTACCACCATCTCCCGTCTTTTTCCTGTTTCCATTCACCGATAGTACCGGAAGCAGTATTTACATTGGATGCATTTAGATCAGCTTTAAACTCAGCTGCTTTGTCACCGCTAATATAAACACTGTTAGAATCCGTCCAGTCCCCTTTTACAGAGCTGTCGTATTTATTGATTGCACGTACTTTTACCATATAGGTCTCATTGGGCTTTAGCATACGTTCTCTGCAGTTTGCAGAGTTTGTATTCGTAGTAAGCGCCGTTCCTACAATCTTTCCTTCTCTGTATACACGGACTTCGTAGCTTCCTGCTGTGCTTACAGCCGGCCAGGCAGCAATACCGTTATCAGATAATGTAATATTTTCCATGGCTTTTAAGCTATTCTGTAAAGACGGCAATTTTACATCCAACAGCAATTCAGAACTTGAATTCTGCCTGGTGGATTTTACATACTCTGCACCACCCTTTAACGTAATTTTGTCCTTACTCAGAGATGTAAAGTAGTAATCATCATCTGCCGTCAAAGTAATCTGAATCTGTGGAGTTATATCTTCTGTCCACGTAAATCCCTCATTTAATATTTCATAACCATCCACACTATAGCGATTGCTATTACTTTCGATTTCAATATTCTCCATTCCGAAATCTGTATCCGGCTCAATATTTGCTTTGATCGTCAGTGTAACGGATGTGATTTTCTTTCTGCTGGCTGCATAACCGGGGAATGCGCACATCGCAGCAAGGATACCTGCCATTGCGGCAGCGATCAGTCTTTTTTTACTGTATGCCATATAGTTTTTCCTCCTTTTTCTCACAAAACCTTCTTATCTTTCTCTTCTCTAAGCCTACCTTTTTTACCATATACTGTCAATAAAGTTTTCCTTACAATTTTGCCAGAAAACCGGTCGCTTTTTCCAGATGAGGGGTATAAAAAAAGCTCCATCTGATGATGAAGCTTTTTTGTACAAATTTTTACTTTGCATAGTCCGTTACTCTGGATTCACGAATCACATTGACTTTGATCTGTCCCGGATATTCCAATTCGTCTTCAATACGCTTGGAAATATCTCTTGCCAGCAATACCATATCGTCATCGCTGACCTGCTCAGGAATAACCATAATACGGACTTCCCGTCCCGCCTGAATAGCAAAAGACTTATCTACACCTTTAAAGGAATTTGTAATATCTTCAAGCTGTTTTAATCTGTTTGTGTATGTTTCCAGTGTTTCTCTTCTTGCACCAGGTCTTGCAGCAGAAATGGTGTCTGCAGCCTGAACTATGCAGGAAATAAGATTGGTTGGTTCTGTATCTCCATGATGGGACTCTACCGCATTGATAACAACCGCGGATTCTTTGTACTTTCTGCAAAAATCTGCACCCAATTGTACATGGGTACCTTCCATATCATGGTCAACTGATTTACCAATATCATGGAGCAAGCCGGCACGTTTTGCCAGACGTACATCCACACCCAGTTCGGAAGCTAAAAGCCCTGATAACTGAGCCACTTCGATGGAATGCTTTAATGCATTCTGACCGTAACTTGTTCTGAATTTCATCCGTCCTAACAATTTTACCAATTCCGGATGGATGCCATGGATACCAACTTCGAGACATGCAGCTTCGCCTTCTTCTCTCATGTTGTTTTCCACTTCTTTCTGCGCTTTCTCTACCATCTCTTCGATTCTCGCCGGATGGATACGTCCGTCTACGATCAGACGCTCCAGCGCAATTCTCGCTACTTCCCTGCGAATCGGATCAAATCCGGATAAAACAACTGCTTCCGGTGTATCATCGATGATCAGTTCCACACCTGTCAAGGTCTCAAGAGTACGGATATTACGTCCCTCACGGCCAATGATGCGTCCCTTCATCTCATCGTTCGGAAGCTGTACTACGGATACAGTAGTTTCTGCCACATGATCTGCTGCACACCGTTGGATCGCAGTGACAACTAAATCTCTGGCTTTCTTATCAGCTTCTTCTTTTGCCTTGTTTTCAAGTTCCTTGATCAGCTTTGCTGTATCATGCTTTACGTCTTCTTCAACAGATTTTAAAAGATATTCTTTTGCCTGTTCGGAGGTAAGACCGGAAATCCGTTCCAGTTCCTGTATTCCCTGTTCATACTGGGTTTCCACTTCTGCAGTTCGCTCACTGAGAATGTTTTCCCTTCTGACCAGATCAGCCTCCTTCTTTTCAAGGGCATCTGCCTTTTTTTCAACGTTTTCTTCTTTGCTTAATACACGCTTCTCGTAACGCTGAAGTTCTGCTCTTCTTTCCTTGGTTTCTTTTTCCAACTCATTTTTTGTCTTTAAAGATTCTTCCTTGGCTTCCAGGAGAGCTTCTCGCTTCTTTGTTTCTGCAGTCTTTAATGCTTCATCTATTATTTCTCTGGCTTTTTCTTCTGCACTTCCAACTTTGCTGTCATACTGCTTGCGCTCGTAAGAACGACCTGCAGAATGTGCAAAATAACCAGCAATAATAGCCGCGATCACCGCGCCGATTATAGCAGGAATTATGATCTGCAACACAGGAGCACCTCCTTATATTTAGTTTTCATTGTACGAAATACAACATATTAATTTTATACTTTTTTCAGAATTGTGTCAAGTATATTCCTCTTATTTCCCCGTTGTACCGACAACATAAACAAAAGGAAAGACTGCTTCCTTTATTCATAGGTATTTTCCCTTAAAATCCGCTGTATCACCTCAAAAGAAAAGCCTTTTCTGCCTAAAAAAGCTGCTAATTTCTGCCTTTCTTTCCAATCCTCAGGGATCTGCCCTCCTGTTTTTTTCTTTAATAAAGCTCTGACTGTTTCCGCTTCATCAATGGGATCTTCTTCCATCATCTGGCTGATTTTTGACTTGTCCACACCCTTTTGCTGCAGTTCATATGCGATCTGTCTAGGACTTTTTCTACTTTTATTTACATGGATATAGTTTTCTGTATAAGCATCGTCATCTACGAAATGGTATTCCAAGAGAAAGGACATAACTTCTCTTGTGACATCATCTGGATAATCGTCATTTTGCAGCTTTTGAATCATTTCTGCCTGAGTCCGTCCCTGAGACTGAAGAAGGAAAAGAGCCCGATCTCTGGCACGCTTTAAAAGGATCTCCTCTTTGATCCGTTCATAAAGTTCTTCTGAAAGGTCACTTCCCTCTTCTATATGAAAGCGGGCTGCTTCGCTTTTATATAAAACAAATGCAAAGTCTTCACCAAGGAAGACTTTGCACTTTCTCTTATCTACAGGGATGACCGCTGTAACGATCATTCTTCTTCCGCCTCAGAAGTTGTCAGCTCTTCTCCTGCATTTTCAGCAAGGATGGAACCTGTCTCTTCTTCCTCTTTTAAAGCTGCTTCTCTTGCCTGTACCTCTGCTTCCTCTGCTCCCGGCAGATTGTACTTGACACGTACCTGTGCTTCAATTTCAGCGCAGATAGCAGGATGCTCCAGCAGATACTGCTTTGCATTCTCACGTCCCTGACCGATCTTAGAACCGCCGTATGCAAACCATGCACCGCTCTTTTCTACAATATTTTCCTTTACAGCAAGGTCTAAGATATCACCTACCTTGGAAATACCTTTACCGAACATAATATCAAATTCAGCTTCTTTAAATGGCGGAGCGATCTTGTTCTTAACTACTTTCACGCGGACACGGTTTCCAACTACCTCACCGCCCTGCTTTAAAGCCTCGATCCTGCGTACATCCATACGTACGGAAGAATAGAATTTCAATGCACGTCCACCGGTAGTAACTTCCGGATTTCCGAACATAACACCTACTTTTTCACGCAGCTGGTTGATAAAAATAACGATACAGTTAGACTTACTGATGATAGCAGTCAGCTTTCTAAGCGCCTGGGACATCAGACGGGCCTGGAGACCTACGTGGGCGTCACCCATCTCGCCGTCAATCTCAGCCTTTGGTACCAGAGCTGCTACAGAGTCCACAATCACGATATCTACAGCTCCAGAACGGACCATAGTCTCAGTGATTTCTAAGGCCTGCTCGCCGTTATCTGGCTGAGAGATATACAGGTCATCAATATCTACACCAATGTTCTTTGCATACACAGGGTCTAAAGCATGCTCTGCATCGATAAAGCCTGCGATGCCACCTCTTTTCTGTACCTCCGCTACCATATGAAGGGCAACAGTGGTCTTACCTGAAGATTCAGGACCATATACTTCAATAATTCTTCCCTTTGGAACACCGCCTAGTCCTAATGCGATATCAAGGCTGATAGAACCAGTAGGAATCGTTTCAATATTCATATTTACACCGGACTCACCTAATTTCATAACGGAGCCCTTACCGTATGCTTTCTCGATCTGAGTCAAAGCTGCATCTAATGCTTTTAACTTTTCCTCTTTATTCATATCTCTATTCACGCTCATCTTTTCTTCTTTGCCCATGTTCTCCTCCTGAGAAAATAAATGCGAACAAATGTTCTGTTTTGTACCATAATCATAGTACAGTTATCAAAAATTGTCAACCTTCTTTTCAGTTTCTTTTTAGAAGTTTCGTTACAGTTGCAACAGTTCTTTCTGGTAAATGCGGACGAATGCCCTGAAAGGGAATTTATGATGTTTTTGCAGTGTGAATACCTGCGGGAGTTGATTTTACAATAACATATCCAGGACGGGTTTGCAAGCGGACTGCGGGAAAGTCTGTCAGGAAACCTGCCCTGCATATATATTTATTTACATTTATTGTCCCCTGCCGCCAGATAAAACCTGGTAGAATTTGGGGACTGTATGTTTTAATATTTCCCCTGTTATCCTGCTTAGACCTATGATCAAAAGAGGCATGATGAGAAAAAGCAAGGCTGCGGCCACCTGACTTCCTTTAAAGATCACTGCTCCGGCCTTATTAAAGAAGCGCACCCAAGGAAAATGGATGGCATAAAGAAAAAAGCTGTTCTTTACCAGAGCCGTGGCAGGTTTTAGCGGTATCTCTTTTAAAATACTGTAGAATATAAGAACATCTAAAAAACGCATCAAAACGAAATATACTGCTAAAAAGTGCAGAGGTGCACCTGGTCTTCCAAGAAGCCAGAGCATGATCCAGCAAATGATAAGAATACCAAACCAGGTTTTTTTCTCAGAAAGCGTATTTTCCTCTTCTACTTTCGTATCAAAAAGCACTGCATACCCGGCTGCGCTGTAATAAAATAAGGCATCCAGATTTAAAAGAGGCAGACTTACATTTTTCCACAAAGCAAATACCAGAAGAAAGAGCCATAAAAGGCCGGTCCATTTTCTGCTGATAATTATATACAAAAATGGAGCCAGGAGCACTAACAGCATAAGCTGGAACAGATACCAGAATACGGGATTGTATTTATAATACACGATTGCTAAAAACAGTTCCTTCATCTCAAAGGCAACCGGCTCTTTTCCAATGATACTTTTCACAAAAGGAAGCCTTGTAACCACAACGTAGCCTAAATAATAAAG